>VBQB01000001.1 GCA_005887855.1 Verrucomicrobiota bacterium
AGGGCAAGGGCAAGAGTAATAATAGGAGCGAGCGAATGCAGCGGACGAGACCAGGCAGACTTCGCGAATTAATTGCCAAAGGGACGGTGATGATCCCTGGAGTGCCGAACGCCGCCATTGCCCGCCAAGTTGAGCGCGCGGGTTTTGACGCGGTGTATATCAGCGGTGCCGGGCTGGCCAACTCCACCGCAGGCGTGCCGGACATCGGATTGCTTACATCTACTGAAGTGACGCAACTGGCCGGTTATATCGCCAATGCGGTAAAGATTCCCGCAATTGTCGATGCGGATACGGGATTTGGCGGAGCGGAGAATGTGGCCCGGACAATTCGCGAATTCGAGCGGACTGGTCTCGCCGGTTGTCACATTGAAGATCAGGAATTTCCGAAACGGTGTGGACACCTCGCCGGAAAGGAGATTGTCGATGTTGACGAAATGATCGCGAAAATCAAAGCGGCGTTGAGAGCGCGGCGCGATCCGGAGTTTTTGATTATCGCGAGAACAGACGCGCGTGCGGTGGAAGATTTCGATAGCACAGTCAAGCGCGCGAGGAGTTATGTCGAAGCCGGCGCAGATGGTATTTTTCCGGAAGCGTTGCAAAGCGCAGAGGAATTCAAAGCGTTCGCCCGCGAAATCAAAGCGCCGCTACTTGCGAACATGACAGAGTTTGGCAAGAGTCCCCTACTCGCGTTTCAAGAGCTCTCCGATTTCGGATACAAGATGGTGATTTTTCCAATGAGCGCGTTCCGCGTTTCGATGAAAGGGAGCGAAGAATTCTTGCGCGATCTAAAAAAGCGCGGGACCCAATCGGATTGGATCGACAAGATGCAAACGCGCACGGAACTCTACGAGCTGCTCGATTACGATCCGAGCGCGGAAAATTGGCCGGCGATTGGCGACCGATAATTTGTCCACGTCCGTATCGCTGCTAAGCTGAACAAAACAAGATGAGCACTGAAAAGACACCACCCTACAGCCCAGGCCTGGCTGGCGTGATCGCAGGCGAGACCGCGATCTGCTGGGTCGATCCGAATGCCGGGCTGATGTATCGCGGCTACGACATTCATGAAATGGCGAAGCGGGCCAGTTTCGAGGAAGTCGCTTACTTGCTGCTCAACGGCGATTTGCCCGACATCAAACAACTCAACACTTTCTCAGAGCAGCTTGCGGCTCAGCGCCAATTGTCGGCGCCTGTCGTAAAAATGTTGAGGCTGCTGCCGCCAGCGACCCATCCGATGGATATGCTCCGCACCGGCGTGTCGATGTTAAGCGCGTTTGACGATGAATTGAGCGACAACTCGCACGCGGCGAACATTCGCAAGTCGATTCGGCTGATCGCGCGTGTTTCCACCTTGATTACCGATGGTTGGCGAATTTCGCAAGGGCAGGAACCATTGCCAGAAAGGCCAGATCTCAAGCACGCCGGAAACTTTTTTTACAAACTGACCGGAACAGTGCCGCAAACGTGGCAGACGCGGATGCTGGACACGATTTTTGTCCTTTACGCAGATCATGAATTCAACGCATCCACCTTCGCCGCGCGCGTCACGGCCTCGACCCTGGCGGGAATTTACGCTGCGGTTACTTCTGCTTGTGCGACGCTGAAAGGGCCGTTGCACGGCGGCGCGAATGAAGAATCGATGAAGATGCTAGAAGAGATCAAGACGCCCAATCGAGCAGAAGCTTGGTTAAAAGAAAAGCTCGCTGCCAAAGAGAAGATCATGGGGTTTGGCCATCGCGTTTATAAGGAAGGGGATTCGCGCGTGCCGCTGATGCGTGAAATTGCCCGCGACCTTGGCAAACGAACAGGGAAAGAGCAGTGGGTGCCAATTTGCGAGAACCTCGAAGAAGCGATGGAGCGTGAGAAGCACCTTTGCGCGAATGTCGATCTTTATGCCGCGCCGGTATTTTGGATGCTCGGTTTTCCGCCAGCGTTAAACACGCCGATTTTCGCCGCATCGCGCGTCGCCGGCTGGTGCGCCCACGTGGTGGAACAACACGACAACAATCGCTTGATCCGGCCGCGCTCACTTTACACCGGGCCGAAGTTGCGCCCATATCCGGGCTCGGCTTCAGACGGCTCGCAAGAGCGACGATCGTAAGATCGACAATTAAATGCCCGGAGATTCGCAGTCGCTCCAGGAACAATATGCTCCGAATAATGCGTGCTGGGGTTGCGGGCCGGCAAATGCGGAGGGATTACGCATCCGCAGCTTTCCAAAAAATGGCGAGGTGGTCGCAGAGTGGAAACCGGAGGAAAAGTACGAAGCTTTTCCCGGAGTCTTAAATGGCGGCGTCATCGGCGCTCTGCTCGATTGTCACTGCAATTGGACGGCGGCGTATCATCTGATGAAGCGCGCAAGACAGGATCACCCGCCATGCACAGTGACAGCGGAATATTCGATCAAATTACTGCGTCCAACTCCGACGGGCGATTCCGTCTTTCTTTCCGCGACGGTTGTCGAGCTAACTGATGATCGCGCAACCGTTGAGGGAACCTTGAGCGGCGGCGGGAAAGTTTGCGCAACCTGTCGGGGAACTTTCGTCGCCGTCAAAGAAGGACATCCCGCGTATCACCGCTGGTAGAGTAGCGCAAGCCTCCGGCTTGCGATCTGTGATGGTCGCAAGCGAGACGCTTGCGCTACATTTGGCCGGAATTCGCTGCCCGAATTTCGTCGATGCGCGAATCGGCGAAGCGCGTTTAGGTATCGACATGAAAACTTTGAACTTCCAAATTGTTCCGCTTACCACCGAGGTTGCGGAAGCGGCGCGCCGAGCCGCGGCTGCTGGCGCGTCGGACCATGGCGTCGTCATCGCTGATTCGCCGAACGGGTTTCCGTGCCGGCATTGTTTGCGCTGGGCGCGACCTGGTGAGCGGGTAATTCTTTTTCCGTATGCAGCGATACCGCCTGGTCATCCTTATTCGGAGAGCGGGCCGATTTTCGTTCACGCCGAGCCTTGCGAACGCTATAGCGCGACGCGCAAATATCCGGCCGACTTTCGCAATGGTCGCGCGTTTCGCGCTTACAATGCAAATTACGATATGATTGACGCCGAGGTGGCGAACGGAAGCGAACCGGAAGCGGTCATTGAAAAGTTGCTGCAAAATCTCGAGACTGCGTTTGTGCATGCGCGCAGCGTGACGCGCGGTTGTTACACGTTTGGAGTCGAACGCATATGAAAGCATTGGAACTTCTTCCACCATCTGAAACGATGTATCGCGCATTGGTGAATCGCGATCCGAGCTTTGAGGGAATCTTTTTTGTGGGCGTTCGCACAACAGGGATTTTCTGCCGCCCAACCTGCACGGCGAAAAAACCGGCGCGCGAGAACGTCGATTTCTTCGCGACACCTAGTGAGGCATTGCACGGCGGTTATCGCCCCTGTTTGCGCTGTCATCCGATGGATCCAGACAAACGCCCGCCGAGATTGATCGAGCGGTTGCGCGCCGAAGTCGAACGCGCGCCAGGCGGACGACTAACAGACAAGGAACTGGCGGGAATGGCGATCGATCCATCCACGGCGCGACGGCAATTCAAGCGCCATTACGGAATGACGTTTCAAGCGTATCATCGCGCACGTCGGATGGGACTCGCTTTGCGCGAAGTACAGAAAGGTGGACGCGTGGAGGAAGCGAGAAACGGCAGCGGCTTCGAATCGGAGAGCGGGTTTCGCGAAGCTTTTACACGCATCTTTGGTGATCCACCGACGGCTGCAAAGGCGCGCGAGCCAATGTTCGTCGAGCGAATCGACACGCCACTTGGAACGATGGTCGCAGTTGCTGATGTCAGGGGCCTGCGTTTGCTCGAATTCGCGGACCGGCGCGCGACAGAAAGGGAATTGTCGATCTTACGGAGACGTTTGCGGACAAACATTGTGCCGGGCGAGCATCAGTATCTGGACGCGATTCGTTCTCAGCTCGCCGATTACTTTTCTGGCAAGAAGCTGGAATTCGATATTCCGCTCGCACCGGTCGGTTCGGATTTTCAACTCCGAGCTTGGAAGATTTTGCGTTCGATCCCAGTCGGCGAAACGCGCTCGTACTCCTGGATGGCGGAACGCTTGGGCGATCGCAACGCACGGCGCGCGGTCGGCCGCGCCAACGGCACGAACATGATATGCATCGTCGTTCCGTGTCATCGTGTGATCCGCGCAGACGGCACGCTCTGCGGTTACGGCGGCGGATTATGGCGAAAGAAATGGCTGCTCGATCACGAGCAGAAAATGGCGAGCCGTGACGAGAGCCAGGAAGCTCCAATAAGATCGCCCCGCTAAGCTGGCATTACCACAACACAGCTGACCCACCTGGCCAGACGGTCCAGTCAGTTAATCGCAAATTTTGCCTGCCCCGCCTTCCGCCCTCTACGTCTACTTCTCCTTTTTAACTTCTCTTTTACGGCGTCGGCGCAGGCGAAGGAGACTCTGTAGGCGACGCCTCGGTCTCGGCGGCCTTCTTCTTAGTCGCGGCTTTCTTCTTTCGTGCCGGTGACGGCGACGGTGACGCCTTGGTCGCCGCCGCAGCAGTAGTTGAAGTCGCAGTCGTTCCCTGCTTTTCGGCGCAAGATGTGAAAAACGCGATGCCGATTAGGGCTGTGATCAAGAACAAAACAGATTTCTTCATAGTTATATTTACGTTTGAGGGATCGGGAATGGTTGCCTGCAAATCAGATGGCAAGTAATAAATCCGGCTTCTGACTTCGTTCCTACTCCGCAATCCGCGTTCCGCAACCGGGAATGCCACGCTTTCGTCTTCTAATATCGTCTTTTGTGCTCATAATCCCCACCTGATTGGCGCGATGTTTATTTGGACATCAATCGCGCACATGGCTTTGCCGCTCGGTGAAGCGGGCGTCAGGGAGATCCCGAATGAGCAGGCTGTCCTGGCCGCTATGCAAGCAAACATCGGAGGCAAGTCCGGTCTTTATCTTTTTCCCGGGTTTGGCCTCGGCCCGAACGCGACCCGGCAACAGCGTAAGGAAGCGATGCAACACATGGGCGAAAAAATTGCGAGCAATCCCTCCGGCATTCTCATGTATCACACGCCTGGGCGAGCGCTCGCTATGGGTAAATTTCTGGGCATCGAATTCGCCACCGAACTCCTCGAATCTTTCCTCGCCGTCTTCCTGCTAGCGCAGACCCGTCTCATCAGTTTCGGCGCGCGAGTCGGCTTTGTCATGGTCGCCGGAATTCTAGCGGCCATCGCGACCAATGTGTCCTATTGGAACTGGTACGGCTTTCCGGCCGTTTATACCGCTGCCTACATGTTCATCCAAGTTGTCGGCTTCATCTGCGTCGGTATCGTCGCCGCGCTTGTATTAGGAAAGAGACAGCCTCAAACCGCCCAATAGCTTCGACTTTAAAAAATCGAGTCATCTCATTTTCGAATTCCGTATTCCGCAATCCGATCGATTCGTCCTGGTCGCCGCGGCGATCATGGCGAAAATTCTTTCACCGCTGACGCCCGACTTGTGCCTTACTGGCCCTACGCGGCTTTCTTCTTTGCCCGGATGACTCCGGGGAATTGCACGATCGGCGCTGATGCGTCTTGCCCATTCTGACCGAAGGTCGATTCGTAAGTAAGCTTCTTATTCGCGATCTCAGTCAAGGCGATATCGGCAAAGCCAAGCCCGGGAGCATATTCGACCATCGGTCGATGACCGAAAGAGAGTTGGCGAACGCGTCGTGAGATCATGTTCACCAGGATTTGTTGATTGAGAATTACTTCGGACGCAGCTTTAACGAGATCGGCTTTCATAATTTAGTTGGGTCAATAGAATGGATGTGGCGCTCCCTGTCTGACTTCCGTTCGCCACCGCCGGAGCCAAGAAAATGCCGGACCTCCGACTTTCTCCTTCTTACTTTGCTTCTGACTTAGAAACTGCCGAATTATCGTTGCTTTTTGGCAAAAGACAAATGCCTCGCCGGTAGTTTCCGCACTCGGCGATCCTGCTTGCCTCTTCTTTCTTACTTTCTACCTTAACGTTCCCACATCGATCACGAACCGATATTTTACGTCGCTCTTCAGCATCCGCTCATAGGCTTCGTTGATCTTCTCCATCGGAATCATTTCGATCTCGCATGTGATTCCGCGTTCCGCACAGAAATCGAGCATCTCTTGCGTCTCCGCGATTCCCCCGATCAGCGATCCGGCCAGATTACGGCGCCGCCGGACCAAAGGCATGGCACCAATCGGCGCTGGCTCCGGCGAGATGCCCACTAAAGTCAACGTCCCGTCATGCCTCAAAAGCTCGAGATATGTGTTCAAATCATGCTGCCCCGATGCCGTATCAAGAATGAAATCGAAGCTGTTCACCTGCCGCTTCATCGCCTCCTCATCGCGCGACAGGACCACCTCGTGCGCGCCGAATCGCTTCGCGTCAGCCGCTTTGTTGGGCGACGTCGTGAAGAGCACCACTTCCGCTCCGAAAGCGTTCGCGAATTTCACGGCCATATGTCCGAGCCCGCCCAGTCCGACCACGCCCACCTTTTGGCCCTTGCCCACCTTCCAATGCCACATTGGCGAGTACGTTGTAATCCCGGCGCATAACAGCGGAGCTGATGCCGCCAGATCGAGCTTGTCCGAAATCCGCAGGACGAAATCCTGATCCACCACGATGCTCGTCGAATACCCGCCGTAGGTGACGCCACGGGTGTGTTTATCCTCGCTGTTATAAGTTAAAACCATTCCATCACAGAACTGTTCCAGCCCTTCTTCGCAGTCCGGGCATGTCCGGCACGAGTCGACCATGCAACCGACCGCGGCCAGATCGCCTTCTTTAAATTTCTTCACCTCGCGGCCCAGCTTCGTCACGCGACCGACGATCTCATGTCCGGGCACGCATGGATAAGTCGTAAAGCCCCACTCATTTCGCGCGATGTGCAGGTCCGAGTGGCAGACCCCGCAGAAAAGAATTTCAATCTGCACATCACTCGGCGTCGGATCACGACGTTCGAATGAGAATGGCTTCAACGGCTCGCGCGCCGCGTGCGTGGCATAACCTTTCGTCGCAAACATATCATTGACTTCGTCCGCCCGAGCGGACCGGATGTCAAAAATGATCTGTTTTGCAATCCGAAATTTCTTCTTCCTCTTTTCTTCCTCCTTCTGACTTTTGCCTTAGCCTCCCGCCAAGCTTTGCAGTGCGTCAGCCAGCGTCTCAAATGTGTTGATTTGAATTTCAGGACCGTAATGGAACTGCGAGAGAATATTGAGACCGATGTCTTTATGCGGATCAGGCATCACTCTCGTCACTGAGGCGACTTGTTTTTCAGTCAAAGCGTCCATGATCTCAGCTACATGGCGGGCCGCGGCAGTATCCATTGATTCCAACCACCGAAAATCCGCCAGGACCCTGAAGCCGGGCGCGACATCCGCCAATAGCTCGTGGACCTGCTGCGCGGCCTGCCGCGCCTGTTCTGCCGTGACTCTCTGGACCGCACTGATCACCAGGAGACGCTTCGATCGATCAAGCTCAACTGAATACATATTCCGTGATCATACTGTCGCGACCCTCTGCCCGCCACGCCGTCGCCGCTCTTACGTTTTACTTCTGCCTTCTTCCTTCTGCTCCATCCTTCGCCTGCGGTAGGCCGAATGCAGCGGTACTAGAATGACCATCGAGAAATAAACCCAGCCGCTCCACTGGATCTGCTCTCGCGGCAGGGTCAGAGCCAGGACAAGCGAAATGATTCCCACGCCGACCGGAACGCTCCATCCCGTTACCTCATAGAGCGTGATCAATTTTTCCCGTGCATTCAATCGTAACGGCTGCCGCAATTGCCAGGCACGCAGATTCAACAGCACCACTTCCAGTGCGATGGCAGTAAACCCAAGCGCGAAGACAGCAAAAAGAGAGCGCACTTGCGACGCGGAATGAGCTCCGAGGGTGTGGCCTACTCGACCGCTACTTAACAGAAACCACATAGAGCTAAAAATCGCTTTCAGCGGGTACATATAGATCAGGATTGTGACAATCATCGCCCAGCTAATGAAAATCGAGATGCCATCTTCGAGGCCATAACGCCGGCTCCATAACCAATGCCCTCGCCAAAAGATTCCGAGCACGATGACGCTCGCGACAAAGGCCGGCACATTCTTGAAAGCGGCCAGGAGCGTTTCGATATCGTCCGGGATTTGCTGCGCGGCGATCACCAGCATCGTGATTGCGAAGGCAAAGGCTGCGTCGATAAAGGTTTCCAACCGCGTCATCTGCATACCGCGCAGACGAAATCCGCCGAGCCGCGGCAACGCATCCAACTCCGCCGGCAGCGCGGATGCTATCTCTTCCTGTCGCTCGTTCATCTGCCCCATCGATACTACCGCAATACTGGGCTGGGTTTGTAGGGGTATTTTCACCGCTGTCCTGCCTCTTTCTCAGCTCTCCGTCCTCAGATCCCTCAACTCCGATCACTGACCTCTGAAACGCTTCAACGATTCAACAATTTAGTTCTTCCGTTCTTCCTTCTTTCTAATCTTTAATTCTAATTTCGATTGAGTGATGATCACAGGAACGTCGATCGCAGTTTGGATAATTTGCGTTCTCCTCGCGGCCGGAGTCGCCTGGAGCCGTTACGAGAAAAAGAAAACGCGGGACAAAATCCTCCGCGAACTGGCCGCGATGGACCCCGGTCGACGCGAAAAGGTACTCAATCGTTTAAGCCCGAAACTGGCGACCGAGCTCCGCGAACATTTGATGGATCGCTTTCGCATAAGCTGACCTCTGCCTGCCACGGCAAAGGTCGCCCGCGGCGATCCAAGGCTTCTCCGAAATCCGACCTGCACGCAGTGGCGGAAACCCTTCACTCTTCAAAAACTCCGTCTGCTGCAGGACGTTATCCGCGAAACCCATTCGAGCGTCGCCTCGCGCCTACCGGTTAGTGCCTGACATCCGCTTGCGCGCTAAGATTCGAACTCCCTAAAACAACAAGCAACAAACAGGCCTTCGTTTCAAGAGATCGATCCGATTCCTCCTGAAAAGCGGTCCCCGGCTAAAAAGTCAAAGGGCACCTGAGGAAGAGTCAATCGATCGACGAGGGTTACGGGAAAACAATCACGAGGGGGAAACATGAAAACATCTATCGAAACGAAAGTGGGAATTGCCGTGGCATCAGGCTTTGTCGCGTTGACCATGTGCGTTATGGCTCAAGGACGTAGCGGAGGAGGAACTGGCGGGCCCAATGGATACGGCCCGACAAATAATCCTGGGGTAAACAGCCATATGAGCTCACAAGGGCTGCAAAGCTCCGAGTTCGGGCGCACAACGGCGGAAGCGAACAGAACCAAGTTCTCTGACGACACGGACCAGACGATAGTCACCAAGAAGGGCAAAAAGAAGAAAACGTTAAAGTCTGCGAAGCACAAAACCGAACATGCCCGGGTGAATCAGCCAGTTGGGGATTAAATCCTCAGCGCGGGCGGGCGCGTTCGCGCAGCGACGGCTAACAATTCACGACCGCGAATCGCTGGGTGTAAAGCCAACAAACCGAACAGCGGCGCTGAAGCGACTTCAGTGCCGCTGTTTCATTTTCGCGAAATGTCTTCTGCCTGAGCCGTCCTTCTTCCGCTCGTCACTTGTCACTCGTCAGAATCCGACTTCTGACCTCTGCCACCCACTCCGCAGGGTCGCCCATGGCTCGCCGTAACTTTTAGTGAAGGCGGCGCGGCCACCAAAGGCTGTGTTCATGATTGTAATCATGCGATCCGCAACGCAAGAGCGAGGTGCAGTCCATCCGTGACCGCAGCCGCGTATCCTTTGCATGCACGACTATCTCGGTCTTTTCGTTTTTCTTCTCATCGCATCACTCTCAAGCGCGGCTGAGCTACAAGAGGTCGCCAGCTTCGCCAGCCAGCAGATCACCGGCGTCGGCGTGTCGGTAAAGTCCGGCCGCATCTTCGTAAACTTTCCCTATTGGTCGGATGATCACTTCCTTTCCGTCGCGGAAATCGTGAACGGGCAGCCAAAACCATTTCCAAATGAGGAATGGAACAAGCTCGGTCCCGCCGGCTCGCATTTCATCTGCGTCCAAAGTGTCATCGTCGATGATCACGACAACCTCTGGATCCTCGATCCCGCCTCACTGAAGATGCAGGAGATTGTCAAAGGCGGCCCGAAGCTCGTAAAGGTCGACCTCGCGACAAACCAAGTCGTCCACACCATCCCGTTCGGCGAAGACATCACGCCGGCCAAGACTTACCTGAATGATGTCCGCATCGACACGCGCGCGAACACCGCCTTCATCACCGACTCCGGCAAAGGCGCGATCATCGTTGTTAACCTGACGACCGGTGAAGCACGCCGGTTGCTCGATGGCCACAAGACCACCCAGCCAGAGAAAGACGTGAAGCTCACCGTGGACGGCAAACAATTGATCGACCAGAAGACGAAAGGTCCACCACAGATCGCGTCCGACGGGATCGCGCTTGATATGAAGAACGGCTACCTCTACTACCATGCGCTCACCGGTCACACGCTCTATCGGATCAAAACAAGCTATCTCACGGATGAGAGCCTCTCGAAGGGCGATCTCGAATCGAAAGTTGAGAATGTCGGGCAAACACCCGCGCCTGACGGCATGCTCGAAGCGCCGGACGGCAGCGTTTATCTCACTAATCTCGAAGGCAGCGCGATCGTGCGTTGGAACGTAGCCACGAAAAACATTGAACCCGTCGTCACAGACGAACGCCTCCGCTGGCCCGACACGTTGAGCTGGGGTCCGGGCGGCGAGCTTTACGTCACCGCGTCACAGATCGAAAACATGCCGCGCTTCAACAACGGCCGCTCCACCCGTACCGAACCCTACCAACTCTGGAAAGTCGGCGGCCTCCTTGGCTCACCGTAGCGCCGGCAAAGGCGGATGCTCTCATCCTGATCTCGATGACAAATCAGACCGTTAAGAACCTCGCTTTTGGAATCGGCGGCACCCTGGCGGTTCTCGCGCTCACCATTTGGGGCTGGGGCGATTGGACAACTTTCTTTTCCAATCCGGCGCGCGTCGGCCTCATCATTCTCACGTTGGCCGGCGCAATCGCTTACGCCTTTTCCGGAAGCAGCGGTCTCGGAATCGGCCGGCGGGAAGATCCCTCCAGCCGCTGGATTTTCATTCCGTTGATTATCATCGCGATCGTGTTCGCGTGGCTGCCGCCACATCTCGATCGTCTCAACCGTTGGGCCATCGACGGTGATACGGTCCGTTACCTCGGGCTGATCATCACCGTGATTGGCGGATTCGTGCGCGTTGTTACTGTGTTCGAGCTCGGTCATCGCTTCAGCATCTTTGTCGCGCTTCAATCCGGTCACCGCCTGAAAACCGACGGCTTTTACCGTTTTGTCCGGCACCCCAGCTATCTCGGGGCGCTCCTTGCGATGGCGGGCTGGGCGCTGGTATTTCGGAGCAGCATTGGTTTGCTTTTAACGCTCGCGATGTTCGTGCCCATCATTGCACGCATCCGTGCCGAAGAAGATTTTCTCGTGCGCGAATTCGGCGAACAATATCGCGCCTATCAACAACGCACCCGGTGGCGATTATTCCCGTTCATCTACTAAATTCAGCCCTCCGCCACTTCAACGCTTCACCGCTTCAACGCTTTAACGCTTTAACGCTTCAACGCTTCAACGCTTCAACGCTTCAACGATTTCGTTTCCGAATACCGTATTTGACGATCCGCAATTTTCTCGTCCGCCTCAATTTCCTTTCGTTTTCGCAGCTCGCCGGTTAAAAGGTCGGTTCACCGATAAGACGGCAAAGACACGCCGCGCCTCGGAAGATGATTGAAAGCAAGAAACTTATGCATGAGACAAAACACGATCATGAGCAGCACGGCGATCATTCCCATCGCCCTCGCTGGAAGCGAGTGCACCACAGTTGGATTTTTTGGGTCGCCGTATTCCTTATGCTGCTTGCCATGATCACTTACGTGATGACCGGCGACTTGTCCTGGGGCCTGCGTCGCCAGCCGAAACAGCCGCCAGCGCGCGCCACTGGAAGATAAAGTCTATTGCAATCGGCGCGACTCGAAGACGGTCGCCTTCTAATCACAGCTGGCAAGATGCACGGGTCCGCCGCTTTCGAAATGACCGTTCCGGTTCTGCCAGGCGACATCGACGAGCAGAATCACGTTAACAACATCGTTTACCTGCGGTGGGTCCAGGATATTGCGATCGCGCACTGGAGAGCAATCGCCAGTCCGGACGCTCAGGAAGCGATCGGCTGGGTCGTGTTGCGCCATGAGATCGATTACAAAGCGCCCGCCACGCTCGGCGACAAAATCGCGCTTCGCACATGGGTCGGCAAAGCCACTCGACTCACGTTCGAACGGTTCACCGAAATCCGGCGCAAAAGTGATCGCCAGCTCTTGTCGCAAGCGCGCACGCTCTGGTGTCCCGTCAATGCGCAGACCGGGCGTCCAGTTCGCGTCTCGGCCGAACTGCGTGCGCAATTTTCCATCTGACCTAACCCCTCGATTCAATGTTCCATCCATCCGGCACGGAGAAAGAACATGATCTATTCATAGGTGATCGGCACTCGGACCTGCGACACTGTTCCCGGTTTAAACCGCCACCTTAGAAAAGTATCAGTCGTAACTTTATCGA
>VBQB01000395.1 GCA_005887855.1 Verrucomicrobiota bacterium
CAACATGATTCCAAGGCGAACACCGGCCGCGATTCCGCCCCCGGCGAATCCGCTGGCGTAAATCATGACGAAAGCGAGCGCTAAACCCGCTTGGCCGATAACGATCCAACGAAACAGGCTCATCATCTCTTCGCGCGGCCGGAAGAGACTTTGCGCTTCGGCGAAGACGTCTTTCAGCAGGACGCCATTATAGAGCCATCCCCAAAAGAAAATAAAGATGAACGCAGCGACGAACGCGAGGATGAATCGCTTCATGAATTGTTACACTGCTAAAGCCTATCGAGTCGGGACGAGACGAGGCAGATCCGTTAAGGCGAGCGTTCCTTTACAAAAGTAATATTCGCAGGTGCGGGCTTGTAGATCGCGCCGATGATTGCGCCGGCGATCGCGAATTGGATCAAGTCGCCAACAATCCAACCGCGCGTCGCGCACGCGCCTGGACCACCCCCAGGGACAAAACGTGCACAAACTAGCGTGAGGAAAAATGCCATCACAATGTGCCCAAAAACGAGCGTTGAGAAGTGATTACCAAAATCGGCTTCGGTTCGCCAAAGTGTTGGCACTTCCTGATGTGCACCATGCATCAGCTTGCCGTACCAGAGGAAGCCAAACAGGAAGATGAAACCAAACGCTGCAACGAATGCGATGAAGAATTTTTTCCAGTCCATAATTTCTTTCTGTTGAGGTTCTTGTTAAGTCCCATCGAGCCCGAAAGGCTTCATCGCAAAACCCCTGACAGATGTCGATCTAAATCTTAGCTCTTGGGAATGAAGAGCGACGACCTCGCAGCCGGAGTGTCCGCTGGCGGTTATGAAGTCGTCACTCCCTGAGACTGCAGCCCGAGCTGGCGCAAGAGAGCAACATCCAGGTCAGCAGCCGGATTCTTCGCGGTTAGAAGTTTGTCGCCATAAAAAATTGAATTCGCGCCTGCGAAAAAACAGAGCGCCTGACCCTCGCGTGAAAGCCGGGTGCGCCCGGCTGCCAGGCGAACCCGCGCCTTCGGAAGTGCGATTCGTGTTACCGCAATCAAACGAACCAGCTCGAAAATGTCGACTGGCGATTGATCGGCCAGGGGCGTCCCCGGCATCGGCATTAAACAATTGATCGGCACACTTTCGGGAGCCGGCTCGAGGTTGCTTAAGACCTCCACCATTCGCAGTCGGTCAGTCTCCGTTTCCCCCATACCGATGATCCCGCCGCAACAAACCGACATACCGCTTTCCTGCACGGCGGCAATGGTGTCGAGGCGGTCCTGAAATGTATGGGTACTCACAATTTCCGGATAAAACTCGGGAGAAGTGTCGAGGTTATGATTGTAAGCCGTAACGCCAGCGGTTTTAAGTTTGCGCGCCTCCACGGAACCGATTTCTCCGAGAGTAACGCATACCTCCATCCCGAGCCGGCTTACTTGCCGGACAATCTCCAGCACACGCTCAAACTTTTCAGAGCCATCGTGTATACCCCGCCAGGCCGCACCCATGCAAAACCTCGTCGCGCCTTGTGAGCGCGCCCGGTGTGCAGCAGTCATGACCTCTTCCACCGACAACAATTCTTCCCGCTCGAGGCCGGTGGAATAATGAGCGGATTGCGCACAATAAGCGCAGTCTTCGCTGCAGCCGCCGGTCTTGATGCTAAGCAAGCTGCACCGCTGCACTTCTTCGCCACGCCAATGCTGAACATGAACAGCCCGGCTTTGCGAAATCAGGTCGAACAAGGGCTGATGGTAAAGCGCTTGGAGCTGACGAAACTTCATGCCGCTGTGATGCTAAGCGACGGAATGACGAATGACGAATATCTAATGACAAATTAATGACGAAATCCGAATGAAGAATGAAGCCGGCCGAGCGGCATTTTCGTCATTTGAAATTTCGAACTTCCTTCGTCATTCGTGCTCGTCATTCTATCAGTTCACCCACTTGCCGCCGTCGGAAATGAGGATTGGCAGTTCTTCCATCATGAACTGGGTTTTGCCAACGGCGCCAATCATGTGTACACCAGTCGCGGCGTACCATTTCTTAGACATCTCTTCTCCGGTATGACAACCCCAACTTTTGACGTAAGCATGACGGGCGAAAACATGGCGATTGATCTTGGTCAGGTCGCTCTCGTGTAGCCACGACTTGCAGGCGCTATCAATGTTGTTGCTGTAATCGAACATGAAACACGCCCGGTTGGAGTGGCCGAAATATTCAAAGCCGATGACCTTCACCTGGTCTCTCGGCTCGCCGTTGTTTAGATAGTTAATGACTGCGGAACCCGGGGCAAACCAAACGAGATTGAGATTAAGCTTATCGCGCACGGAACCGATCAGACTGATCAGGTCCTGG
>VBQB01000398.1 GCA_005887855.1 Verrucomicrobiota bacterium
GAGACTGGTGATGACCACCGGCGCATTCATCGCATCGACACGGCCGCCGCGCGTTGCATCGACAGTTTCGTTGTAGATCTTTACGAATTCGGACCACCGTTTCTTGTTTGCCTGTGTTATCACTGCAGTTGCGAGGCGATCACCTTCCAGGGCCACAGCAATACCCAGATCGAAATCTTCATTCTCAACGATCTGATCGTCCTCCAAGATCAAGCGGCGAAACGGCGCGTGCCTTTCCATCGCGCGCACGACGGCCCACGCAATCATGACGGAAGGGGAAGGGGCATCCTTGCCGTTTTTCTTTTTGGCCGCGTCGCGCGCTTTTCGAATTGCATCCCAGCGCGCATCGATTTGCAAATTAGCAGGAATGACGCGGCTCAGTTTGCGCGTAATAGTGGGCGAAAGGGCAGGTTCGATCCTGTGGTGGCGTGCGTGCCGCCCGCGATCATCTAATTCTGCAGCCGGCACGGCTGCCTCTCCAGTTTCTTTCTTCCTATCGCCTGATTCTTTTGCAGCAGTTTGGAATTGATCGGCAAGGGAAGCTTCGCCAGTGAGAATGGATCCGAGCTTCTGGCCGATCTCGACCGTATCGCCCACCTTGGTTTTCCATTCGCCCATCACGCCGGCGAATGACGACTCGATCGGATAAACCGCTTTGTCTGTCTCAACTTCGCAAAGCGGATCGTCGAGTGCGATGGCGTCACCTGGCTTTTTCAAAAGCGAAACAATTTTCGCGTTGCGAATTCCTTCACCCATGATGGGAACAGTAATGCTTTGCGCACGCTGTTTGCTCATGTCGATCTTGGATTCGGGAACTATAGCCGGGGTCGCTGACCCCGGCATGCCGGCTCCCGCCCGCGCGCTTACGCGGCCCCGGTCAACGCCCGCGGTTACAGGCGCGCGTTCGTGTGTCGTTGAAACAGATTTTTTGATCGCCGCAACAATGCGCTGCACATCTGGGAGCGCGGCGTATTCGTAGATCGGGTTGTAACCAATCATGACGTTAGCTTTGCTAACCAGAATCGGCGGACTGATCATCTCATTCCAGAGATCGGGTTTGCCCGTCACGTGCGAAATGATCATCTGACCCACGCTGCAATTTTCCGTGTCCTCTTGCACGACGACGAGCCGACGCGTCTTTCGGACCGATTCTTCAATCGTAGCGTAGTCCCAAGGCACGATTGAGCGCAGATCGATCAACTCGACAGTCGCGTCGTTCTCGATCTCTGCGATCGCCTCGAGAGATTTTTCGATGGTGTTTCCCCACGCGACCAATGTGACGTCAGATCCGATCGTGCGTTTGTACGCTTGGCCAAAAGGCACGGCGCGAATTGGCTCTGCGGATTCGTGCTCTGCCCAAAGGAGATGTTTTGGAATCAGGAAGATGACTGGATCTTCGCTGTGCATCGCCGTCCAAAGCAATCCAGCCGCGTCTTCGGGCGTGCTCGGGATGACGACACTTAGACCAGGATAATGCGCGAGCGCCGATTCATTGGCCTGGCTATGCCACAAACTTCCGCCGGGGAGATAAGCACCATAAGGCGCGTATATCACTGCGGGACATTTCCAATTGCCGAAAGATCGCCAGCGCAAGGTCGAGATGTTGGTGACGAGCTGGTTAAACCCTGGATAAATGAAGTCGATAAATTGCAGCTCGAAGACCGGGCGCTTGCCATAGGACGCCAGGCCGCAGGCGACGCCGAGAATCGTCGATTCAGCCAGCGGCGAATTGAAGACTTGCTTCGGAAACTCAGTTGAAAGCTTTTGCGTGAGGCGAAATACGCCACCTTTGGGATCTTCGATATCTTCGCCAAAGATGATGCGCCGGGGATCTTCTTGTAGGCCAGCGCGCAACGTTTTGTTTACGGTGTCGCCGATGCGGTATTTCCCGGGCGGCAAGATCTCGTTGTCGATCCTTGGTGGCGGTTTCGTCACGTTAGCCAGAAGCTCGTTGGGCGACGGGTCCCCGGCTCTCTTCGGCGGTCAAGACACCTTCTGCGATCAATTGTTCTTTCCAGCATTTCACCGGATCGCATTTTTCGAGAGCCTCCAATTCCTCCGCGCTGCGATAAAGTTTTTGATCGTCCGAACTGGTGTGACTGGAAAGCCGTTCCATCTTAATCCAGAAAAATGCCGGGCCTTTGCCGGCGCGGATTTTCTCCATCGCCATGCTTGCTGCCTCGTAGAGTTTCTGAACATTGCGACCATCCATTTGCTGCCAATCGCTGGCTTCAAGCACGCCGAGCGCGAGCGGATTCGTCTTTCGTGTCGGCATGCTGATGCCATAGCCGTTGTCTTCAACAACAAAAAGGACGGGTAATTTTTTTTCTTTTGCGAAAGAAATGGCCTCGAAGAAATCGCCCTGTCGGGTCGCGGCGTCGCCGACTGTCGTAACAACAAGATTTTTTTTGCTGTCAAGTTTGATGCCCCACGCAATTCCGCATGCGGGGAGAAGCTGTGAACCGGTCGGCGTCGGCACGCTCCAAATATGTAAATCCGCGTGGCTGTAATGCGATGGCATCTGTCGGCCGCCGCTTCCGGTGTCGCGTTTGGCAAAATATTCGAAACCAAGTTGGCGTGTCGTCATCCCGCGTCCGAGAATAAGACCGCGATCCCGATAATACGGGACCATGTAGTCATCCGGTTCCATGAGAAATGAAATCGCCGCAAGCGCTTCGTGGCCCATTCCGGACACGTGAAAATGTCCTTTGCCCTGGCGATTCAAATTCTGCTCGCGCAGGTCTGCATGCCGGCTCTCCAGAATGGTGGTCAAGAGTCGCAGCTTATCTTCTTTGCTCAGCGCAGGCATACGACCTTGATCTTACAACCGCACTTACAGATCGACAATCGCCCGGATTTGCTTCGAATAGAAAATGTTAATGAATGCGACAAGATCAAAGGTGGAGCGGGGCAGGGGAGTGATCGAGCATTACCGCGAATATCTGCCGGTTTCTGAATCCACGCCGATCATCTCTTTAGGCGAGGGGAACACGCCGCTCATCTATTCTTCACGACTAAGTAAGCGGATTGGTCGTGGCTGCGATGTTTTTGTGAAGAACGAAGGCGTCAACCCGACGTGTTCCTTCAAGGATCGCGGCATGACCGTGGCCGTCTCGAAAGCGATGGAACACAGAGCAAGCGCGCTCATCTGCGCTTCAACGGGAAATACTTCGGCTTCCGCGGCGGCGTATGCTGCGCGCGCCGGGATTTCGTGCGTGGTGGTTTTACCTGCGGGACAAATTGCGAGCGGCAAATTGCTGCAGGCTTTTGCTTACGGCGCAAAGATCGTCGCTATTCACGGCAACTTTGACGACGCACTTCGAATCGTGTGTGAGCTCGGAGAGCGCGGTGATTTTATCGTCGTGAACTCGATCAATCCCGATCGGATCGCCGGGCAGAAAACCGCCGCGTTTGAGATTGTCGATGCACTAGAGGATGCGCCCGATTTTCATTTGCTGCCGCTCGGTAACGCCGGAAACATCACCGCGTATTGGACTGGGTACCGGGAATATCAATCGCGCCAAAGAACCTGTCCTGAGCGGCAGTCGAATGGATCGATGACGTTGCCGGCGATGATCGGTTTCCAAGCTGCCGGCGCAGCGCCGATCTTTTACGACCGAATCATCGAAAAGCCGAAAACGATTGCGTCCGCCATTCGAATCGGCAATCCGGCCAGCTGGAAGCAGGCCCGCGTAGCGATCGCGGAATCCAGCGGAGCTGTCGATATTGTTTCCGACGAAGAGATTGTCGCTGCACAAATAT
>VBQB01000399.1 GCA_005887855.1 Verrucomicrobiota bacterium
TTTTCTCGGCGGGTCATGAGGCCTTGACATTAGTCCGTCAATCGGCAGCCGATTTGGTTGCAGCGCGAACTGCCAGATTGAAACAATCGCGCTCAAACCGAAGAGTGCGTAGAGCACCGTTTCCATGATGCTCCGGCCCTTTTCTTCCGAGCGAACCAGAAGCGTGTATGTGGATTCATGTTCGTTATTCATGATAGTTACCTTTCTCGTCTGCCCGGCTGCGCCCACGTGTCTGTCGCTGTAATTTTGGACGCGCCCGAACCAATGTGTCTCTTTATGATGAAGACGCCGCCAAATGCGGATTTTGTCTAAGATTAATGAGCCAACAAATCAGCGACCCAAGATCTGCCGCGCTACGCGACTTTTCGGCGTGCCGGCGCTACCTCATTGGCGTTTCCGGCGGATGTGATTCCGTCGCGCTGCTTCGCGATCTTGTGAATGCTGGTTACAAAAAGCTAATCATCTGCCATTTGAATCACGAGTTGCGCGGACGTTCGAGCAATGCCGATGCGCGCTTTGTCGAAAAACTCGCCGCGAAATACGATCTCGATCTTGCAATCGGCTCAGTACCTGTCCGAACACTTGCCAAGAGAAAGAAGCTCTCAATCGAGACGGCCGCGCGCGAGGCCCGCTACAAGTTCTTTGCGAAGATCGCGAAACAGAAACGCTGCCGCACGATCTTTCTCGCGCATCATGCCGACGATCTTGTGGAAACCTTTTTGTTGAACCTTTTTCGTGGAGCTGGGCTCGCCGGGCTCGCCGCAATGCCCGAGGTTTCCATTCGGCGCATCGACGCTGTCGATCTCACCATTGTGCGGCCACTTCTCGGAATTTGGCGCGACGAAATTGACAAATATGTGCGAGAGCATCGCCTGAAATTTCGCGAAGACATTTCGAATAAGAATCTCGCTCCGCTGCGCAACCGGCTTCGTCGTCGCATCATTCCATACATCGAGAAGCAATTCGGTCGAAAAGTTCGGATGAGCATTTGGCGGGCAGCCACGATTGCCGCCGAAGAAGAAAAAATTTGCGAGACCTTACTGCCGCAGACGCTTTCCGGGACGACGGCATTATCCGTGCAATCACTCGGCACGATGCCTTTGGCCGTCCGGCGCCGGACACTGCATGAGTGGCTTCGCGCCAGCGGCGTTCCCAACGTGAGCTACGATTTGATTGAACGCGTCCGCGCGCTTCTCGATCCCGCCAACCGCATTGCCAAAACGAATCTTCCCGGAAATCGGCATGTGCGTCGCCGCAGCGGGAAGATTTTTATTGAATGATTCTTCTGTAGCGGCGCTCTGTGAGCTCGCATTTATTCGACCCACCTCGAATGCTTCCGAGGCTACTACAACCGAATCCGTGTTTCATCTGTGTTCATCTGTGGCTAAATTACGCACTTCATGAATCCGGCTATCCGCGTCCGTTTCGCCCCCTCACCCACCGGTTATCTCCACATCGGCGGAGCCCGTACCGCACTCTTCAACTGGCTTTTCGCCAGACATCATGGCGGCAAATTTGTTTTGCGCATCGAAGACACGGACAAAACGCGCAACACTGAGGAAGCAGCCGCCGCGATTGATGAAGGATTGCGCTGGCTCGGACTGGATTGGGACGAAGGCGCCCATGTCGGAGGAGACTTCGGACCTTATCTGCAGAGCGAGCGCACGGAAATTTACGAGCGATACCTCAAGAAACTTCAAGACGCCGGTCATATCTTCGAAGATCAAGGCGCGCTAAGGTTTCGTTCTGACAGTCCGGCGGCCGGACGGCTCGTGGATTTTCCATTTCGTGAACGTGATCGACGACATCGAGATGAAAATCTCACATGTTATCCGAGGCGAAGACCATCTTTCTAATACACCGAAGCATATCGAGCTTTATCGTGCGCTCGATGCCACGCCGCCTCACTTTGCCCATATTCCGCTTATCCTGAATCGCGACGGCTCGAAGATGAGCAAGCGCGATGAAGGCGCGCGCGTCGCCACTTACATCGAGCAAGGTTATGCCCCCGAAGCGGTGCGGAATTATCTTTGCCTGCTCGGCTGGTCGCCCAAGGACAATCGCGAAAAGATCGATATCGAAGAAGTGGTAAAACTTTTCGAGCTGGAGAAAATCAATCGGCGCAATGCTGCCTTCGACCTCGACAAATGTTTTTGGCTAAACGGCCAATACATCGCTCAAATGTCGCTCGATCGTTTTATTGAGCTCGCCCGGCCGTTCCTGGAAAAAGAAAAGATCGACGTCTCCGACCAAAGTTATCTCCGCGCCGTGCTCTCGATCGTGAAGGAGAAAATCAAACTTCTCAGCGATGTGCCGGAGTGGACTCGCTACTTCTTCACCGAGGATTACGAATTCGATTCCGAGGCGGTCGAAAAAGTTTTCGGAAAATCAGAAGCTGCGGAACGATTGCTCGCGTTGCGCGGCAAATTCGCCAACATCGACAATTGGAATGTCGAGAAAATCGAAACCAGTCTTAAAGCCCTTGCGCAAGAGCTCGGTTGCAAGACCGGCGATCTTGTTCACCCGGCGCGCGTGGCTGTGAGCGGTCGTGCGGTCGGACCGAGTTTGTATCACATGCTCGAAGTCATGGGGAAAGAACGGGTGCTCAAGCGATTCGATCGCATGATTTCACAGCTTGGCGCGGAATGAAAAGCACTGGAAGTCGTCTCGTAAACGGATTGGAGCAGCGCGTGTTTTCTCTGAAAATAGCCCAGCGTCTTAACGCTGAGGGTTTGATGAGAACAAAACGGCAAGTCCCGTCAGGGACGAAAGAAGCGTCGGGTCCGTGGCTGTAGAGCACGATGACACATGCCCAAGAATCCGCTCGAAAGGATATGACGAAAAAGAGCACCACCGAGCGTTATACGCTCGCCGATCTCGAGAAGTGGCGGGAAGTGACAGACGATGTCGATCCGCCAATTCGTCTCGGGATCTTCGGCGATCCGGTTGCCCATTCGCTCTCGCCTCACATGCAGAACGCCGTGCTGCGCGCCTGCAAGATCGACATGCAATACGCGCGGTTCCATATTCGAGCGAATGAATTGAGATCAGCGCTCCGCTTTTTGCGCGAGCTCGATTTTATCGGGGTCAATTTAACCGTGCCGCACAAAATCGCAGCCTTCGCGCAAATCGATGAGGCGGATAAATTCACGAGTCACGCAGAGGCCGTAAACACGATTCGCCTCCGAGATAAAGAACTGATCGCTTCGAATACCGATGGCGAAGGATTCTTGCGCGCCATTCGCAGCGAATTTTCTGTCGATGTGCGCGATCTGCGGGTGATGATTCTAGGCGCGGGTGGCGGAACCGGTCATGCTATTGCGTGGCAATGCGCGCTCGAGAATTGTGAACGTCTCGTCCTTGTCAATCGCACTCTGGAAAAAGCAAACGCCCTCGTAGAGCGGTTGCGGGCGTCTTTTGCCGGGCCGCGCGTGCTTGGGCCCCTCGCGCGCCTCGAAGCAGTACCATGGGACGAAGCGGTATTGCGTGCGCAACTTGCCGATATCGACCTGCTCGTGAATGCCACGCCACTTGGAATGAATCCGAGCGATTTTTCGCCTGTTCCAGCGCGGTTGCTCGCGCCGCATCACATGGTTTTCGATGCGGTATATGGCT
>VBQB01000400.1 GCA_005887855.1 Verrucomicrobiota bacterium
GCGCAAAGGCGTCGAGTTCCTCGGTCAGTTCCGCCCAACTGTCAGCCACAAGAGTAAGCCGGTGCGGATGATGATTACGCCGGACTCCCAGGGTATAGGTGAGATCCGGCAAAACGGGCGAGCTACCGTTGGCATTGGCATGCTCCTTAACCCATGCGCTCAGATTCACCGCTGAAGTCCGGAGCGATGCTTCCGAACGAGCGGAAAGCATCACTGGCCATGGACGGAAACTTGGAATTACCAAAGATTTTTCCGACTGATGTGGCGGAGGTTCAGCCAGGATGACATGGGCATTCGCGCCGCCGAATCCGAACGAGTTGACACCTGCGATGCGCTCCTCCGTTCCATTCGGAAAGGGCTCGAGTTGAGTCGGCACGCGCAATTTGAGCTTTTCAAAGCCAATGTGCGGATTTTGCGTCGAAAAATGGAGGCCTGGTGGAATCTGGCCGTGCTTAAGAATTAGCATTGCTTTGAGAAGGCCCGCGATGCCCGCTGCAGTTTCCAAATGGCCAAGATTGGTTTTTATGGAGCCAATCGGGAGTGGCGCGTCGGCGGATCGATTACCGCAGAGAGCTTCCGCAAGAGCATGCGCTTCGATCGGATCGCCCACCGCCGTTCCAGTGCCGTGGGCCTCAACGAAGCCGATCGCCTCAGGCACGATTCCAGCATCCCTGCAGGCATCTCGCATCAGTCGCGTTTGCGCCTCCGGGCTGGGCAGAGAGATGCCGTTGGTATGTCCATCTTGATTGATCGACGTCCCCAGAATCACGCCCTGAATCGGATCGCCATCCTCGATGGCCCGCGAAAGTCGCTTGAGCAGGACCATGCCCGCACCTTCGCCACGGACAAATCCGCTGGCGGATGCATCAAAGGCGGCGCACCGGCCTTCGGGCGAAAGCATCGCAGCCTGCGAAAACCCGATAAACCCGCCCGGCGAAATCATCACTGTGACGCCTCCCGCCAAGGCAACGTCTCCACGCCCGGCCCAGATGTGTTCGCACGCCGCGTGAACTGCGGTGAGCGCGGACGAGCACGCAGTATCCATCGCGACACTCGGGCCGCGCAGATTCAAGCAATACGAAATCCGGTTTGCGGCAATGCTGTGCGCGCTCCCGGTCGGCGTATAAGGTCCGATACTGAAATGATCAAAACTCGAACTTTGGATTCCCTGATAATCATTATGCGAAATGCCGACGAAAACTCCGAGATCGGTTCCACGTTCGAAATCGAGGACGAGTCCGGCATCTTCGATCGCCTCCCATGCCGTCTCGAGGAGGAGTCGATGTTGCGGATCCACGTACGGCGCTTCCCGCGGCGAGATACCAAAGAACTGCGGATCAAATTGATCGATGGCGTCAATAAATCCGCCCCGCGATGCGATGGATTTGCCACCTACGCCCGGTTCAGCATCATAGTATCGCGCCACGTTCCAGCGATCGGGTGGCACTTCAACGATGCCTTCCCGGCCTTCGATGAGAAGCTTCCAAAGAGCATCCTTCGAACTCACGCTACCGGGGAAACGGCAGCCGACTCCAATAATCGCAATACGCTCTTTTCGCTCTTTTTGCATGGCGGTGAGTTGCTCCGCACGGGCGGACTGATTAGCGCTGCCTGTGACCATGTCAAGTCAGCTACCAATCCGGTCGCGGATTTATGACGTCAATAACGGTAAAACATTCACTTATCCAACATCAATTCGTTTCTAATATGCTCGACACACGTTCCCTTACCATTTTTTCTTGGCGCTGCTTTGCTTAATTGTGTTGGCCGTCAATTATTTCACAACTTTCCTCTTCGGCGTCCTCTGCGATGTTGGCAGCAAGATGCCTTCCAAGAGATTTCTTACGTTCCAAAGGATCTTTGTCAAAAGGCCCCCGCGAAAAGGTAGTGAGGGCCGTTAATCTATTCGAACGAAATTATGTGCGGGATCGCGGGAATAATTGATTTGATTGGGCAGCGCTCGGCTCCAGAAGGCGTCGTGCAACGAATGGCACGTGCGATCACTCACCGCGGTCCGGATGAGGAAGGTTTTCTCGAACGACCAGGGATCTCACTCGCTTCACGACGCCTGAGCAATTGTTCGACTACGTCGAACGCCGCGCTGAACTTGTTAGGCAAGGGCACCACTTCCGCACGCATTGTGATACGGAAATCATTCCGCACATTTGGGAAGATCATCACGAAGGGATGTGGGAACGGTTGCGCGGCCAATTCGCCATCGCCTTGTGGGACGCGCGGCAACGACAACTTCATCTCGGCCGCGATCGCTTCGGGATCGCGCCACTTTTCTGGAGCCGGCAAGGCGACTGGCTGCTTTTTGCTTCCGAAATCAAAGGCCTGCTCGCTTCAGGAATGGTTCCGCCGCGACCTGATCGCAGGGGACTGGATCACGTGTTTACATTCTCCGCGGTGCCGGGGCCGAGAACTTGTTTCGAAGGAGTTCAACTCCTGCCCCCGGGACACTGCCTGCGCATTACGCCCGGAAGTGCGGGCACGAGTCCGGTCATTACCGAACGCGCCTACTGGGAAATGGATTTTCCGGCGCAGGGCGAAGAGGAGTGGGGAAACAATCCGAATGCACTGGTGGATGAATTCGAGCGGCTCCTTTTGCAGGCCGTCGAAGAGCGGTTGCGCGCGGATGTTCGAGTAGGATCGTATCTGTCAGGCGGTGTGGATTCGAGCATGATCCTTGCGCTGGCCTGCCGTCTCAAAGGTCCGGCGATCAACACTTACACGGTGCGGGTGGATAAACCGGAGTTCGATGAGCTGAGTGCAGCGAGTCTGTCGGCGCGGCACATCGGAGCCAAGCCACCGATTGTCCAGGATTACGGCGATCTCGAAGCGCTCGAAAGTTATCCGCGACTCATTGAAGCCGCCGAAGCTCCTGTGATCGACACGGCCTGCGGCGCTTTGCTGAAACTTGCCCAGCGCGTTCATGCCAATGGCCAGAAAGTCGTCCTGACCGGCGAAGGCGCCGACGAATGG
>VBQB01000002.1:0-7500 GCA_005887855.1 Verrucomicrobiota bacterium
GCGAGCAACTGGCCGCGGCGATGAGAGCAAGATGGGCTGCTAAGAGAGCTGCCGCTGCCCCAAATACGCAAGGCACCTCTTTCGATGGGGGCGGGTCGCCAGGAGACGCCCCTCAGCCGCAGTAAAGTGGCCGCAATGGTCTGCCGCATGGCCAGCATCGGTCACGGCGCACCTTGGCCAGCCCCGTCCATGGCCGTGAGATCGAGGGCGCTCAATTCTATTTCTGGGGACCAATCGCGTACGCGATTATCTACGCGATCGGTTTTCCGGTGGCGCGTTCCATTTGCCTGAAAGTGGCAATGTTGGGCATTCTTTGGACCGGTTTATTTGCTGGTAAACCGCAGCGCCACCTTAGAACCGGCGCCATCAGCGCGAATCAGCGCAAAATCCAGATGGGAACTGATGCCGGATGCTTAAAATAGAGACTTAAGTGAAAAACCAGTATGGCAACTGAACGCGATTACGTTCTTGGCACGCATCACTGTAGGTAAACGCGTGCTCGATGTCGGTGCTGGGCCCGGCTATGCGACCGTCGATCTTGCGGAGATTGTCGGGCCGACAGGTGAAGTGGTGGCGCTCGAGCGATCGAAGAACTTCGTCTGCGCTCTGAAAGAGGCCTGTCGCGCGCGCGCGCTTACGAACGTCAAGATCCACGAGCTCGATTTGATGACCGACGAATTGCCCAAAGGAGATTACGATTTCTCCTGGTGCCGCTGGGTCGTGTCGTTTGTCAATAATCCCTCGCTATTGATCAAAAAACTCGCGGGCGCGATGCGAAAAGGCAGCGTCCTTATTTTCCACGAATACGGGCATTATGAGACCTGGCGCTTCTTGCCGCGCCTACCGAATCAGGAACGATTCAGGGAACACGTGATCAAAACCTGGCGTGAATCGGGCGGTGAGCCTGATGGCGCTGCTCGGTTACCGCCGCTGCTGTCGGCGAACGGATTTGCCATTCGTTCGGCTACTCCGCACACATTTTGCGTACGTCCGCACGATTACATGTGGCAATGGCCCCGACTTAGCTGGCGCGGAAGCAAACCGAAACTCGTTAATGATCACCCCGCTGGTGCTGGAAATCGTTGCGGAAAAACTGTAGAAGCACGCCTGCCATGAACGCAAGCTGAACATGTGTGCCGCGCGAAGTGCTGATGTCGCCAGTGCTAGTGAATGGAGACGGCCTCGCCCCTCTTTATTTTTGTCGCGAGACGGACGACATCCCAATTAGCGAGGCGAATGCAGCCATGGCTCGCGGAGTGGCCAATCGAATCGGGATCGTCGGTGCCGCTGCACCGCGCTTAGCCTTAGTTTGTGGCGGCGGAGTTGCCGGCTGCTCGCCGCGCGATTGGCGGTAGAGGGCGAGCGCCTTCCAAGCGAAATCGCAGTAATGTCCATCGAGTTTGCCACAACTAAAATTCGCGCGATCGGGAAAGCGGCGAGACGCAACGAACGCGGGGCGAAGTGATTCGCAAGCTTCCGCGAGAATTTCGCGGGCGTGCGTATGCAAGTACAGTGCGCGCCATCCCACGCAGTATAGAAGGTTATCGAGTCGTTCTGGAGGTAACCGGCGAGATCCGGGCGCTCGGTAACCCTTGAGACGAGCGGGGACATGGTCCGTAAATCCTTTAAACAAAACGCGCCTTTGCTGTTCCACCGACAGGCAGAACAGAAAGGCGCGATGGAGACAAACGAGTTTAGCTTTTAGCTCTTAATCCTCGTCGAGGATCACGCGATCAACCATCACGTTGTCGCCTGTTCCGACATAATGGACTCGGACTGGGATACCTACTTTAACTCTCGTTCTCACGGTGTCTTCATCCAGGACCTTGCCGCTTCTGGTCACATAAGTGACGGTCTTGCCGAAGCGATAAGTCCGGGGTCCGCTACTTTCCTTGAGCACGATTGCACTTCCCGGAGTGTACTGCGTGATCGTGCCGCTGCCTTCAGTCGTGGTCGTCGTTGTGGTGGTCTCGGAGACCTGTGCCCATGCAAACGGGGCCACAACTGCCACTGCCATGCTTAACAGCATTTTTTTCATGATTCCCTTTCTTGTTTGAGTTGCGTGGCAACAAATCCCCTGTGTTCCGGTTCACATTTGGGCCGGGCAAGAGCTTGCCGCCATATTAGATTCGAACGCGCCTTGTTGGCTGGATGCGTCGAAAGGTTTTTTTAGCCGCGCTTGAACCGCCCTTTTGCTGAGCGATTCTTGACCTGAGGAGGTTGCATGAAATTTTGGATCGGCACGTCAGGGTTTCAGTACGCGGAGTGGAAGGGAAATTTTTATCCGGAAGATTTGCCGGCGGCGAAGATGTTGCCGTTTTATTCGGAACGTCTTTCCACCACCGAGATTAACTACACGTTCCATCGCATTCCGGCCGCGAAGACAATCGATAATTGGAAGCAACTGACGCCGGAGAATTTTCGCTTCAGCCTGAAGGCATCTCAGAAAATCACGCACTTTGCGAAGTTACGCGATTGCGCGGACACGCTGCGGTATTTTCACGACGTCGTATCAGGGCTCGGCGAAAAATTGGGGCCAGTGCTGTTTCAACTCCCGCCCAATTTCAAGAAAGACACATTTGTCCTCGGCGATTTTGTCAATGGTCTCCCCGGCGGCATGCGCGCTGCGTTCGAGTTTCGTCACGAATCATGGTTCGACGATGAAGTTTTCGAATTACTCAAGGCCACCCAAACAGCGCTCTGCATCGCCGACACTGAAAAGTTGACGACGCCAAAAGTTTCAACAGCAAACTGGGGCTATCTACGGTTGCGCCGCGAAGATTATTCCAAGATCGACATCGAACATTGGGTTGAGTTCGTTCGCGCACAACACGGCTGGGACGATGTTTTCATTTATTTCAAACATGAAGAAGCCGGGATTGGTCCGAAACTGGCCGCGCAGATGATCGAATTGCTCGCTTAGCCGGCCAAAACCCTTTGCCGGAAACCAGCCAGGCGCGCTATTTGCCGATGAGAATAAAGACACCTGCGGCCAGTGCCACAATGTACAACAGGAAAATCCACGGTCCGAGATGTAAGCCGAACCCTAAAAGGCCATCGACGATCAGATAAACCGCGAGCAGAAGCATGCCAATGTTTTGGTGAATTTCATCGTGCCAGTATTTTAGATCGGCCACTCGGCTGACAATCCAAATCTGGCGGCGCCGTGGCCGCCTCGCCCTGAACGCCATCGGCGCGAGACGGCGTTCTAAGATTGACAGAAGCCGCGCCATGTAGCACTAGCTCGCTATCTGCCGCCCGTTCGAATCACGACTGCTGAAATGTCTTTCCCATCGACGAAGGCATCGAAAAATTCTGCGCCAGTCAGATGAGAAAGATGCACGACATTGTCGGTAACTTGTTCGACCCTGCCGCCGATTTTCTCTCCAGAATTCAAGTGCAACTCGACAGTTTTGCCGGCGCCGCCCTGGAGGATGCCGATGACGGTCGCGTTGGATTGCAGACCGATCTTATCTTGAGCGAACAGATCGGAGCAAACTGTTGCCAGGAGGAGTGCAAGAAGAAGTGAGACGTGTTTCATGATCAGGCAGTTCTCTTCAAGTACAGTGCGATTTGCTAGCAAATAATGATGTAGCTACGCGCATATCCATTCGAGGAAAGCGTGAAGCGCGCTTCGCTCAGGAGAATCCTTGCCGCGCAATTCCAGCAATGGAAACGTTCCGCGTGGAGAAGATTGCGGAGAACCTGGAGCATGTGCGATCGCAGATTGCCGATGCAGCTAAAAAAAAACGCCGTTCTCCGGACGATATCGAGCTCGTGGCGATTTCAAAAACTCACGACGCCGAGAAAGTACACGAGGCGTACGAGGCCGGTCAGACTTTGTTTGGCGAAAGTCGGGTGCAGGAGGCGCGCGCGAAAATTCCGCTGCTCCCTTCCAGCTTGCGATGGCATTTCGTTGGTCATCTGCAGAAGAACAAAATCAGGCACGCGCTGCCGCTCTTCGAGCTTTTTCACAGCGTCGATTCGCTCGCGCTCGCGCAGGAGATGAACCGGATCGCGAGTGAAGACGGAATGCATCCACGCGTTTTACTCGAAGTGAATGTGGCGGGTGAGGGGAGTAAGTTTGGTTTCAAACCGGAAACCGTACGCGCGGAAATAGAATCGCTGCTCGCATTGCCGCGATTGTCGATCGAGGGTTTGATGATAATCCCGCCGCTCGCCGAAGAAGCAGAAGCCTCGCGAACCTTTTTTGTGCAGTTGCGCAAATTACGTGACGCGCTCGAAAAGGAATTCGACCTGAAACTTCCGCTTCTTTCCATGGGGATGACGAACGATTTCACCGTCGCAGTCGAGGAGGGCGCGACGCTGGTGCGCGTCGGCACGGCGATTTTTGGTGAACGAAAGCGTCGGAACATAGACTTGTAGTCTGTGTGGCTAGCGGACATCTTGTCTGCTGAATTCGCTCAGCGAGTTACAAACCCGCTCGCCGCACAGGCTGAAACGCCTGTGTTCCGGTCGAACATCCTGCTAAGATCGACATCTTACCAATGCGTTTGGAACCGACGAACGTTCAGCAGATTGGAGAGGAGCTCGCCATTGTTTGGAACGACGGCACGGAGTCGTTTTTCAAACTTGAAATCCTGCGGCGCGCATGTCCGTGCGCAGCGTGCGGTGGCGAACCCGATGTGCTCGGCAACGTCTCGCGTCCGCACGTGACTTATACCGAGAAGAGCTTTCAACTCGTCGGCTTCGATCTCGTCGGCGGTTACGCGTTGCAGCCGCGCTGGGCCGATGGACACGGCTCCGGCATTTACAGCTTTACTTATTTGCGGCGCTTGGAGCAGGCTTCGGGGTGAAAGGCATGCGATAAGCGCAATTCATGAGCTGGACGGTAAAGATCTCGATCATTCTGCTCTGCATTTCATTATGCGGCGTTGGCGTCTTCTTTGCCTCGACTGTGCGCGAAAAAAGTGAGCCGCGAAAGAGAAACGCAATTCCGGTGAAAAATCACGAAGTTGCCCGGCGCGTTTGGATTGTAGCGGCGCGTCTATGACCGCCGCAAAGATGGACGATAATGCGACGGTCCAGACCGGCGCTACAGCGTCGGAATCGTAACTCGCAGCAACGATGTTCCCTCTTTGACAGGTTCGATGCGTCGGTCCTGCAATTGAGCCGGCACAAGGAGAAATTCTCCAGGCACAAGATCGACATCGGCGCATTGGATCGAGCCGGTCAGGCAGCAGACAATGGCAAATTGTCCAAGCGGGGTAATTTCACGCGACGAATCCAGTTTCCATTTCTGAATCTCGAATAATTCGTGGCGAACGAGCAGCTCGCCTTTCGGTTCGATTAATTTCGGTTCGACATCATTGAAGTCGATGCATTGCAATGCTTGATCGACATGTAACTGTCGCGGCTTGCCTTCGTGGTCGACACGATTCCAATCGAAAACGCGATACGTGGTGTCGGCGTTTTGCTGGATCTCGACGAGCAAATTCCCTGGACCAACCGCGTGCAGCCGACCCGCCGGAAGAAACATGGTTTCGTCCGCCTTAATCGGAACTGCATGGAGCTGCTCGGCAATTGTCCCGGCGCGCAGCGCCTCTTCGAATTGGTCGCGCGTCATTGCCTTTTGGAGGCCAACAAAAAGTTCGGCGCCTGGCGCGGCTGCGGCGACATACCAGAATTCTGTTTTCGGCTCGCCGCCTAATTTCGCCGCGATTTTTTCTGGCGGATGTACTTGCAGCGAAAGTTTCTCCTGCGCATCGAGAAGTTTTAGCAACAGAGGAAAACGCGCGGAATCGGAAATGTTGCCAAAAATTTCGGGTCGATGTTGGGTCCAAAGTTGATGCAAAGTTTTTCCGCGCAGCGGACCGTCACGCACAATACTTTGGGCCTCGGGGCGATCGACAATCTCCCATGATTCGCCAACGCGCATTCCTGCGGGCAAGCGTTTGCCGAATCGCGTCTCGAGCCATCGCCCGCCCCAAATTCGTTTCATAAAGATCGGCTCGAAGGTGAGAGGATCGGTGAGATTGAGCTGGCCCATGTGACGCTTTCAAAACTGTAGCGGCAGCCGCTCGCCACGCCATAGCGCATTGCGGCGGCGGGTACCGGCTGCATTATCTAGTTCGCAGGCGACACGCCTGCCACTACAACCATGCGAGCATTTCTTAAATACTGGTTGCCGGTTGTCATCTGGCTCGGCGTAATTTTCGCCGGCTCAACTGATGTTTTATCGGCGGAGCACACGTCGCGCTTTCTTGTGCCGTTTCTGCGTTGGCTCGATCCGCACATCTCGCTGGTCGCGATCAACTCGATTCAATCGGTCATCCGAAAACTTGGTCACCTGATCGAATACGCCATCCTGGCTGCGTTATTCTGGTGGGCTCTACGCGGCGGAACGAACTTGGTTACGAAGATGTCCCTCTTGTTCATCGCGGTCTGGTTTGTGTGCGGAATTTTTGCGGTCAGTGACGAATTTCATCAATCCTTCGTCGCGTCGCGCACGGCCTCATCACACGATGTCTTGATCGACGTCTGCGGGGCTTTAATTGGGACTGTGCTCTGTTTAACGTTTTCGCCACGCCGATTGACAAGAAGTAGGTAACATTAAGTTTCGTTTCAATGGGCCGCCGAAAGTCCGAGCGAGACTGCCATTGCAGGCGGGCGCGCGCAATGCTCAATCCGAAATCGGAAATCGAAAATTGGAGATGAAAATGGGCCTGACTGGGCTCGAACCAGTGACCCTGCGCTTATCAAGCGCATGCTCTAACCAACTGAGCTACAGGCCCGGCAGGCGCGGAGCGCCCAAGGGAAGTAAATTGTGATTGGTGATTCGCGATTGGTCAAGCGGCTGCGATTCTACAGACGTTTTCTAACAAACGCGCGCCCGGACGCAGACTATAAATAATGTTTCAAAATCTCGCTATTCCGTGTGGCAAGATGAAAATGTCCGTCTCCACTAAAGTTATGGCGCGACAGCCCCGAAAGCTTTGAGGGCTGGAGGCAAGGGGATTACCCTCCCGCTAGCGATCCGGGTTTGTGCTAGGGAATACAGATTCAAAGATGTTTTTTGACGAACGCCCGGCCAGATGCGGATTTCAGATAGCGTTCGAACTTCGCGGCGCGCACTCGATCGAGAACTGCCACGTATGCTTTCAAGCGCCACGGTCGCCATTTCGCGGTGTGAAGAACTCGTCCTGCGTTGTGAGTTCTCAATCGTTTACGCAGGTCGTCCGTTGATCCAGTATAGAATCGACGAGCATCGAATTCGCTCTGCAGAATATAGATGTAGAAAAACTTTGCCATTTTTTTATCGTTGGCTTGCCGAGTCGTAGTTCGCTGCGTCGAGGTTGCAAGGTGAAAACGTCCGCCTTTGCTGAAGCCACGGCGCGACAGTCTTCGCTCTCCGCTACGGTCGCGAGCGAAGGCTGGAGGCAAGGGGATTCGAACCCCTGACTTCCAGCTTGCAAAGCTGGCGCTCTACCAACTGAGCTATGCCCCCGGAAGAATTGCCGAATGTCGATTGCCGATTTG
>VBQB01000401.1 GCA_005887855.1 Verrucomicrobiota bacterium
AGCCGCGATTTTTTGCGCGGCGATCGACCGGAACTTCTCGTGGAAGCAGATGCGACCGATCCGGGGACAACCGGCAACGCGATCGGGTCGTTATCGACGGCGTTGAATACCGCGCTGCAAAATGATTTGAAAGGTCCTCTCGAATCGCTCGCGGCAAATGATGGGCCGATCGATTTGCGTGTGCACGCGCTCTACAATCCCGAAGCCATCACCCACTACAACATTGTGCCGGGACTCATGGGAGTGGTTCTCACTCTGACCATGATTTTAGTGACCGGGCTGGCGATTACGCGCGAGCGGGAGCGCGGCACGATGGAAAATCTTCTCTCCATGCCGACGCGTCCGATTGAAGTGCTCGTCGGCAAGCTCGTTCCCTACATTTTGGTCGGCTACGTCCAGGTCACGCTAATTCTTCTCGCCGCGCGCTTCCTGTTTGACGTGCCGATGTTCGGCAGCCTGTTGTTATTACTCCTGGCCGCCGCTCTTTTCATCGTCGCAAATCTTGCCGTGGGCATCACGTTTTCGACGATTGCCCAGAACCAACTTCAAGCGATGCAGATGACTTTCTTTTTCTTTCTGCCTTCGCTGCTGCTTTCCGGATTCGCCTTTCCATTCCGCGGAATGCCACACTGGGCGCAGGCAATTGGGGAAGTATTGCCACTGACTCATTTCGTGCGCGTCGTCCGCGGCATTCTCTTGAAAGGCAACGGAATTGGCAACATTGCGCCGGAACTTTGGCCCATCGCACTATTCGCCGCCGTTGCGATGTTCATCGCCATGAAACGTTACCGGCAGACATTGGATTAAGACTAACGATTGCAACAGAAAGGAACCGATTATGAAATCAGAAGAGCTTCATCAGGAATTACGGCAAAGGATTCTCAACTTGTCTGGTGTGACGGAGAGGCAGAATGCGGGAATCCATGAAGACGCGTTCTTTGTCGGACGCAAGATGTTCATGCACATCCATGGCCACGGCCATTGCGACATTCGCTTGTCGAAACCTGATCAGGCGCGGGTTCTTGCGGAAGGCAAAGCGCGCGCCCACCGTTGGGCGCCGGAAGCAGGATACGTCACGTTGATTGTGGACGATGAAGAGGATTTGGGGCCGGCAATGGATCTGATTCGGATGTCGCATCAGTATCTCGCCGGCAAGCAGGATGTTCCGCGAACGGCACAACAAGAGGGGTGGCGATGATCGCGATCACGAGGAGCGGATTATGAAATTATTTGTCATAGGAGCGACTGGCCGGACCGGGCGGGAGATTGTTGAGCAAGCTTTGGCACGAGGTCATCGCGTCACCGCGTTTGTTCGTTCGCCTGAAAGCATCACCTCAAGAAATGAGCGGCTTGCCGTCATCAAGGGGAATGCGATGGACGAAAACGAACTCTTTAACGCAATGCAAAATCACGACGCGGTCCTTTCTACACTGGGACCGCGAGAGGTTTTCAAACCAAGCTCAATGCTCCATGATAGTGCACTTGCAACTACTCGCGCGATGAACCGCTCAGGAGTGAAACGGCTCGTTGTTCTCTCGGCTGCGGCGCATTTTCCCGGTATTCCCAATCGGATCGCCAGTTTTATCATGCGAAATCACATGCGCGATTCGCTTACCATGGAACAAATCGTGCAAGCCAGTGGCCTCGACTGGACGATCGCTCGTCCACCACGTCTCACTCAGGAACAATACACGACCTATCGAAGCCGGGAAAGCGCCGCTCCTAAAATGAGTTTCACTCTCGCCCGCAAAGCGGTTGCGGCATTCATGCTCGACGCGATCGAGCAAGAGAAACACTTTCACAAGATCGTGGGCATCGCGAAGTAACTGTTGGAGTTCGCCATGTTTACTGCCTACATCGTCGTTACTCTCGTGGCTGCTGCGGCTAACATCTTTTCGGCCACGCTCGATTTCATCCGGTATAAGCAGGTCCTCATTAACATGGCCAAGGCGGGCGTGTCGGAATCGTGGATAACCATTCTCGGCATCTTTAAAGCAGCTGGCGCGATCGGACTGTTGGTCGGGATCGGCGTGCCACTGATCGGGACGGCCTGGCGATCGTGTTCCTTCTACTGGCCGTGGCCGCACTGGTATTGCGACTGGTCGCGTCGTGAGTAGCGAGCCGCAAGTGGTCCGCCAGGCCTAACTCGACGCAGCGACCGGCGGGACTAAGTCGCCTTCAGCGCTTTTCCGTAACTGGCGCCGGGGAGGGCGTTTCAGACGGCGAGGGCGTCGTCGCTACGTTCTTTTTGATCAGGTACCAAAGCATTGTCGCGAGCAGGACGGAGATCAACTTCGCGCGCCAGTTTTTCGGGATCACTCTCTTCATAATTGCTGTGCAACAAAATTTCCGCGATCCGTTGGCGAAATGTTTCCGGAGTAAAATTGCGCTCGATTCGCCGCCGGTGACAAATGGAAATACCGCCAGTCTCTTCCGAGACGACCACCGCTATCGGGCACGGAAAATGGGGTCGCGTCAAAACATTTGATATTTCACGCGCGGCTTACGGATCTTAGCCAGGCTGGCTGCGGTCGTAGGGAAAGATGAACAGCGGCAGAGGGCAGACCGTGACGCAAAGCGCTGGCACCACGGGAAAACTTCAATCAGGTTAACCGCCTCGAAGCCGAACTCAAGAAAACGGGGCAAATCGGATGAATCGAATGACCGTCTGTTCGCTTCCAATTAGTATGCGTTCTCTTTTAGTAATATTAGTCGCGCCGTTCATGCAATGGAGAGATTTCAATCGCAGCTCGTCGATGTCGGTGGCTATCGTCTACACTTTAATATAGAGCGCGGCGTGGCCTAACGATCCTGTTCGAGTCGGGCGCTCTCGATGATTCGACTTTCAGTTGTGGTGACAAACAGGAATTAGAAGACCGTAAACGCACTGCTTGAAATATCGGGATGAACAACAAACTCCTTGAAAAATCTGGCCTAAGCCTCTCGGAAGTGGCGTTCGGCACAATGACCTTCGGTGAAGACTGGGGCAATACCTGTTAGTTCGTTG
>VBQB01000003.1 GCA_005887855.1 Verrucomicrobiota bacterium
GCGGCGGTGGCGCGGAGCGGCCGGCTTGGGTCAACATCTGGTTCCATTTATTTGAACTTGGTTCGTCTATCGTTTCTCGTGGTCGCAGCAATCCGCAAAACCATCCCCAGAACGCGAAATAAAGCGCCATGTAGAATTCGAGAACGAACCAGCCGAGAACCGTGACCGTCGCCAACCAGGAGAGAACTGTCCAAAAAAATGACAACCCGGCGACGTACCCGAGCAGGAGATTACGAAGCCAGTAGCGGCGCGAATTTTCTCCTGAAAACCAAATTGCCGCGATCAGCGGCGTCAGAGCGATCCAGCAGAGCCAGGTTTGATTAAATGGCGCAAAGCAACCTGTGCAAAGGAGCCCGCTTGAGATCGCTGCCAGCCACGGCCAAAACCGCAGTGCTTTTGGTAACCAGTTCACCGCGTCATCGGTTCAGACGCGACTGAGCGTCCTTTTGTAGCCAATCCCAGAGTCGCTCGAGTTTATCTCCGATTTTCGCCTTGATTCGCTCGAGCTCCGCGGAATCGAATTTTCCTTTCTCGGGGCTATGCTCCGCGAAAAGATAATACTTGATCTTCGGCTCCGTGCCCGAAGGGCGTACCGCAATTCGCGTCCGATTTTCCAACCCAAAGATCGACATTTTCTCCTTGGGAATCTCACCGCCTTCCACATCTCGAATTGTCTCCGTCTCAAAGTTTCTGACGCTCGTCACTTTCGATCCAAGCACTTCTGAGAACTGGTTGGTCACGTACGATTCAATAAGACGCGCAATTTTGTTCGCGCCTTCCGCACCCTCGAAAACAAGCGATCCGTTCTTTTCTTCGAAGTAGCCGAACATCGCAAAGACTTCGTCGAGTAATTGGTCAACTGTTCGGCCGCGCGATTTCGCATACGCGGCCACCTCGCAAAACATAATCACGGCGCCGTTGCCGTCCTTGTCCCGAACGAAATCGGCGCCACTGTAACCGTAACTCTCTTCACCGCCAAAAACGTAAAACGACGAATGAGCCAGACGAAGTCGCCGCGTTTCTTCTTCCGTAAGATCGACATAATTCTGTCGCATCTCTTCGGGAATGGCACGCTCGTACCTGCCCAGTTTCGCGCCGATGTATTTGAAGCCGGTCAATGTTTCGATGCAGCGCAAACCGTAATGTTCCGCAATCGCTTTTTGCAGATCGGTCGTGACAAATGTTTTGATAATCACCGCGCGGGAGGCGTTTTCCTTATTTAGCACGCCCTTCTCGAACAGCGTCTTCGTTCGGTAGTAGGCAAGCAGCGATCCGATTTGATTGCCGGTCAGCAATTTCATTTTACCGGCTTTTGTCCGAACCGCCGCACCCATCCGGTCACAATCGGGATCGGTCGCGACAACAAGATCGGCATCTTCCTTCTCCGCGAGATTGATCGCCATCGTTAACGCCCCGGCGTTTTCCGGGTTCGGCGATTTCACCGTCGGGAACCGGCCATCGAAACGGTCCTGATCTTGCACGACCTGGAAATTAAAACCGAGCCGCTTAAGCATTGGTTTAATGATTACGCTGCCGGTTCCGTGAAGCGGTGTATAGATAATGCGCAGCGATTTCGCCTCGCGAATAATCTGCGGATCGAGAATCAGCGTCTCGAGCCGTTGCATGTACGCTTCATCGATCTCTCTGCCGAGCGTCGTCACTTTTCCTTGCCGATCTTTCGGCAGCGACGTGAAAGTTTCGGCAGTGATCGCGTTTACTTTCGCAATGATCCCGCTCGCGTGCGGTTCGACCACCTGCGCCCCATGGCTAAAATAGACTTTGTAGCCGTTATCGTGCGGCGGATTGTGACTCGCTGTAATAACCACACCCGCGTTTGCTTTGAGATGGCGAACCGCGAAGGATAGCTCCGGCACCGAGCGTGGCCCGTCGAATACGAACGCGTCACAACCATTTTCAGCTGCGATTCTCGCCGCGAGATCAGTGAATTCGCTTGAGAAAAAACGTGGGTCGTGTGCGATAACGATTTTCGGTTTCGCCGAGATTTTCTCGCGCCGGTTCCAATCATGCAGATAAGCGACCAGTCCCTGCGTCGCGCGGACGATGTTAAAGAAATTCATTGCGTTCGTGCCGACGCACGGGAATTCGGGTCGTTCGCCTTCGCGCGAACCCCCGCGTTCCGCTGCGGTCACGATTTTTCCGATTGTGCGCCCGCGCAGACCGCCCGTTCCAAACGCGAGCGTCTGATAAAAGCGATCGTTTAACTCGGGCCATTCACCGGCGGTAACGAGTTCCTCCAGGACGCGCAAATAAAGATCGCTCGGTGCTCCAGCGAGCAGCACGCGAATATTCTTCGCTGCCGATTCCATCAAGTGCCCGTCGACAACCGCGCGCTCGATTTTTGAATTCAGTTCTTCAACGCTCGCGGACATTGCTGCCAACTGTTCCGGCATGAATTTGCTTTGCAAGCCGTAACGTGGGAAGCGATCTGAGCAATTTCGCCAGCGCGATGGGCCCATCGCGCCCTACGATTTGTAAGTCAAACGCCTTCGACCAGGATCATCTTCGTCTCTGCGGTGCGATGGCGCATCTTGCGCGGTTCGCGATACTCTTCGCAATTCAGCCACTCCCTGGCTCGCTGCGTCGATTCGAATTGAAGGACAACGATGCGCTTGGGTTTCCAATTGCCTTCGAGCACTTCAGTGCTACCGCCACGCACGATGTATTTCCCGCCATATTTCTCCACAGTCGCGCCAGCAAGTTTCTTGTATTCTCCATAGCCGGCTGGGTCGAGAATATCGATTTCAACGATGACGTAAGCGGACATTTTCGGAAGAGAGAAGGAAGAATTAAGAAATAACAGGTCAGTGCCCGTTTCCGCTGCCGCGGTCTTTTGCGGCTAGCTCCGGGATTTTTTTCCGCCGGCGCAGTCGCAGCCAATTGTTCCAGGTTTTCCGGAGGCTATCGCGTGGTGTTTGATATTTTTGGTTGAGCTCGTTGCTCTTTACAATCTGCGCAAGAATTGCTTTCGCGGAAAAATCGTCGGTGTTCACAATCGTGTAAGCGGTCCCGACAGCGGCGGCATGATGTGCATCGCTCGCTGCGGTCATGGGCAGGTCGCGAATCTGCGCATACTTGAAGGCGTAACGATTGTAGCGGCGCAGCGTGGTCGCGGCATTGAAAACTTCGATGGCATCAATCGGCAGGGTTTCCAATGTTGAAAGCCGAATTCCGGCGCGAAACAAATCGTAAGGATGCGGAGGAATGGCGAGCCCGCCGCGTTCATGGATCATTTCGCAGACCTCGCGCGCCGGCTTTCCCTTCAGATAGGGAAGGGTCGCGCCGATGCAGAGAAGATGACCATCGGCTGTCGTCACCTCCACGCCGGGCAGGATCAGGAAATTATCGACCGGCAAACCGTCGAGCCGCATCAAGCCTTTCTCGAGCAGGTAATTGACCGCGTCGCAGGTGTTGTGATCGGTAATCGCGATGCCGTGCAACCCTTTGGCGCGCGCGGAAGCGATCAAATCTTCCGGGCTCGAAATACCGTCCCCGGAAAAAAAGGAATGCGTATGCAGGTCGATATTGAACGGCATTTCCAGGAGGCTAGTTTGGTGGGAGCAAAATGGAAAGCGTTGGTTTCAAGGAATGGGCCATTGTCTGTGAAGCGCTCGGGCGCGGTAGGCAAAGCATCATTTTACGCAAAGGCGGTATAGCCGAAGGCCGCGGCGGATTCAGTTTTCATTATCGCGAGTTTTTTCTCTTCCCGACTTATTTCCACGAACAACCGGAGAAAGTTCGCGAGATCGACATCGAATTTCCAGTGCGATCGAACGGCAGAATCGACATCAACTTTTTCGCCAAACTCGAGCTCGTAAAAACAATCACGTCTTGGGAAACGGCGCAGGCGCTGGAGCCATTGCACATCTTGAAAGCCGAAGTGGTTCGAGAGCGTTTTGGATACGATAAAGCGCCGGGATTACAGGTCGGCTTCGTCCGGGTTTTTCAGGTCGTTCCTTCCTGGGCGTTCCCCGATCAAAAATCGTACGGTGGTTGTCGATCCTGGGTGAAATTACCAGAGCTGCCAAAGGCGCTGCGCTTTGAGCCGATTCTGTCCGACGGCGAGCACGTGCTGCGTCGGAATGAATTTACTGATCTTACCAAAGACGCAGAAGCAGTCGCAGCGAGCCCTTAAACAAGTTCCTCCACAAGAATTCCCTCTTCGGCCGTGCTTGGCTCTTGGGGCCGATTGAACTGGTGGTCATAAAGCCGGCGATAGTACCCGGATTTCTCCAACAGCTCAGCGTGTGTGCCGATCTCCTTAATACGACCATAATCCATCACAACGATTTGATCGGCCGATAAAACCGTCGAGAGCCGATGCGCAATTGCGATCACGGTGCGTCCGGCCGCGAGTTTTGCGAGCGCCTTTTGAATCTGCTTTTCCGATTCGGAATCAAGCGATGATGTTGCCTCATCGAGAAGAAGGATCGGCGCGTTTTTCAACACGGCACGCGCAATCGCGAGGCGTTGCTGCTGGCCGCCGGAGAGAAGACAACCCTTGTCACCAATGATTGTTTCGTAGCCATGCGGCTGCGCCATGATAAAATCGTGGGCGAAAGCAGTGTGGGCTGCTTCATAAATTTCTTCTGGCGTGGCATCGAGCCGTCCGAACTGGATGTTTTTGAAAATGGTATCGTGAAACAAAAAGGTCTCCTGCGTGACGAGTCCAATCTGTTCGCGTAGCGATTTTTGGGTGACCATGCGCAAATCCCGTCCGTCAATTTTCACCGCGCCCGACGTCGGATCGTACAAGCGCAGGATCAGGGAGAGAATCGTGCTTTTGCCTGCGCCGCTCGCACCGACGAGCGCGTAAGTCCTCCCCGGCTCGATGTGCAGGTTCAGGTTACTGACCGCGTCAGTGACGGTATTTGCATAGCGAAACGTGACGTTTTCAAAATCAATACGGCCTCCCGATGAGGTCAGCTCAACGGCATTCGGGGCGTCCTGTACGGCCGGCTCTAAATCTAAGATCCTGAAAATCTCAGTTGTGGCGGAGACTGATCGCTGCATGACGATGTGGATTTTGCTGAGAGTCTTGATCGGCTCGTAGAGGATGAAAATTCCAGAAATCAGGCCGAAAAAACGTCCAGCGCTCAGATTTACCGTGTAAACGTAGAGTAACGCCAGCCCGACACCGGCCGCGGCGATGATTTCGACCATCGGCCCGACCGCTTCCATCGACCTGATCATGCGCATCGCATTTGAGAATTGCAATTGGTTGCTGTGCTTAAACGATTTTTCCTGATGCGGTTCGCGCGCAAACGATTTGATTACGCGAATGCCGGCAAAGGTTTCCTGCATGGTCACAACCATTTCGCCCATGCCTGCCTGCTCGTCGCGCACCGCATTTCGCGCGCGCCGGCCATAAATGCGAATCGGTAGCAGACAGATTGGAAAGAGAATTAAGGTGACGACGGTGAATCGCCAATCCATGAGGAGGAGGACAGTAATTCCACCAACAATCGCGACAGGCTGCTTAAAGAGATCGCTGCTTACTGTAGTCAGCGCCATCTGCATGCCCCGGGTGTCATTGGTGATCCGTGATATGAGAAATCCGGCCCGCATTTTGTTAAAGAACTCCATGGAGTGGCGCACGATTTTCGAAAAGAGCTGGGTCCGGATGTCGGTCACCACCTTGTTGCTGACCCAGTTCATGCAATAAGAGTTTCCATAGGAGCAGAGGCTGCGCAGAGTCATGATCACTGGAATGGCAAGGCAGATAAGAAGGATCGAATTAATTTTTGGGCCGGCGTTGAGGGCTTCAAGGTTCGAGCGCAACTTCATCGGGTTGGGAGCGGTCCCGTGGAAGATCGTGCTTGTCACTCGAGCGACGACTACCGGGAGAAGCGAATTGACCATGCCAAAGGCAAAGCCCAGCGACAGGCCCAGTATGAAACGCGCCTTATACGGCTTGACGTAACCATAAAGCCGCCGATAGGGGCCGGAGGCTGCCTGCAACGTCTGCCAGAATGACAGTTTTTTCTTTGCGCGTTTTCCTTTGTTCATGAAGTTACCGTTGCCGGAGATGACAACAGCGAATCCATAGCATTAATCACTGCTTCCGTCGAGATTTGGCTCATTGGAAGACGCGCCTGGACCGGTAAAAACTTAGTTAAGGGGGTTCTCGATTCTCCTTGTAAGATCAAGGCGGGACTCTCCCGCGGGCGCCAGTGAAAAGGATTGGTCGGGCCAAAAAGAACGACTTGCGGCGTCTGGATGGCGGCCGCGAGGTGCATTGGAGCGGAGTCGACCGCAACAAGAAGGCGCGCCTGGGCGATGAGCGCTGTCAGCGTGAGCAAATCTGTTTTTCCAGAAAGATCGACGAGTTGATGCCTTGTCTTTGTTTTGATCTCGGCAATGTGTGTCTGCTCCAATGGCGACGCTCCACCCGTAAGAACAAGATCGATATCACTATTTCGACCAGCATGATCAATGACTTCTGCCCAGCGGGCCGGATCCCAAAATTTTTCGATTCGCGCTGAACCCGGATGAAAAATGATGAAGCGATTGTAGATCTTCGAATCGCGCCGGAGCTGATCGGCTTTTTCGCGCGCCGCATCCGGCAAGTCGAGATGTAGCGCGCGGGAAACATTACGAATCCCCAGCGGCTCGAGCAAAGCGATATTATAATCGATCGTGTGCATGTCGCGCATACGATTGTCCACGAACTCGTTATAGATTCGCGCCCGAGTCTTTGATTGATCGCGCACGCGATAAGACACGACCCGCTTCCGAGCGCCGGATAAAAAGGCAAGAAACGCGGAGCGATCATTTCGCGTGAAGTCGATGCAGCAGTCAAATCTTTCTCGCGCGACAGCAAGGAACAGGGTCGCGTCGCTCAGGTTACGCCGCGCTATCAAAACCCGGTCCACCCCCGAGATGGCTGGCAGCAAGTCCGCGCATTCGTTGGAAACGACGAGCGTGACGCGTGCATCAGAAAAGTTTGCCCGCAATGTCGCGGTAGCCGGCATCGTCAAAATCAAATCGCCGATCCGTTTGAGTTGAAGAAGGAGGATATTCACGAATGAGTGATGGTAGCGGCGGTTGACGACCGTCGCATTTTATGACTCCACCTGGCGGCTACAGCTCGCCGCACGGGATTGTTACATTACTACTTTCTCTATCGCGATTTTGTAAGCGTCGAGTAATCGCGTCCGAAAATGATCCCAAGTAAAATTTTCAACCACGCGCCGCCGGGCCGCGCGGCCCATATCTTCCACGACTTCGGGATGTCGATGTAAATGCTCGAGCGCCGCTGCGATCGCCTCGACATCTCCCGGTCGCACGATGATCCCCTCTACGCCATCACGCACAACATCGCCTGCTTCGCGGGTAGTGATCTGTGGCAAACCGCAAGCAGCCGCTTCATACGTGACTTTGGCACTGCCTTCCCATTGCGACGGAAATACGTGCACTGTCCCTTGGCTGAGATACTTCTCCAGATCGTGGACAAATCCCACAACGCGAATGTTATCGCGTCGAAATTCCTTGAGATACGGCTTTGCTTCATCGTGCACAGAACCAACAAGCCACAGCTCGGCACTTGGCAGATTTAGGCGATGCCAAGCCTCGAGCAAATGGTGAATGCCCTTGCGCTTAATCAGTGCTCCGGAAAAAATCGCGCGGAATTTCGCCGGACGCTGGCCCGGCCTGAAGCGGTCCACATCCACACCGCGCGGTAGGTAAAATAATTTTTCTTCCGGGAAACCTCTCACACGGAAAGTGTCCGCCGCCGTCTCCGACAAAACGAGTAGCAGATCGGCAAGGCCGTACTCCTCAACGAAACGTTCTCGCTCGGGCAACAAACCAGCTTTCCATTTTTGAAACCACGAAGTGTTCTTTGTCGATGCAGGGCTTCTGGGCCGCTTAGCTTTGGCCCGTCCGCCATCGCGATGCCAGGTTGGGATCTCGAGGATCGATGGGATGCGGCGTTGTTTCGCCACTCGCAGCGACTGCAAACAATCGCCCGACCAGCTATGAAATAAATCGTACCGCCCCGTCGCCAGATGCCGCGCCGCGATCCAATCGAGATATTTCTTTTTCGCACCGTAATAGTAAGGGCGATCGAAAAACGAGATGAGACGTACCGGATGCCAGCGCAGCGAGTAAATTAATGACGCCGGAATCTCCGTTTGGCGATTATCGTAACCGATCGCTTCGCCGAGAAAACCACCGCGATACGATGCGCGTAGCGTTTCGAAAGCGTCTGTGTCCAAACCCGAACCGCCGATGCGAGCGAAGGTCGAGTAAAGCAAACTCTTCGGCAGCCGACGTCCTTTGCTGGAGGCGGAATTCGCTGGCGGAGGAGCGCTCAAAGTTTCGCCCAACATCGGTTACAAATATTCTCACCGAACTGGCAAGTAAAGGTGTAACTAACTCCCAATCCGCTTTGACAAATCAGCGCTCGCGAATTTCTCCGATCGCGCTCATCCATTTTTCAAGATGCGCGTCCCAGGTGAGCGGCATCATCGTCTCGCGTGCCGCGAGGGCAAGGCGGCGCCTGACGGACTCATCGCTGGAAAGGGCGCACCGTACCACTGCCAACACGCTTGCCGCATCGCGCGGGCAGTGGAGCACAAAACCGTTTTCGCCATCTCGCAAGAACTCGACTGCGCCGTCGCAACTTGAGATGAGTCCTGGCAAACCTGATGCCATGCTCTGAAGCACTGTGTTTGCGCAGGCGTCATAGAGGGTCGGGTGAACAAACCAATCGACGGCGCGGAATAAGCGAGCGAGATCAGCACCTTCCGGGAAGTAGTGGATTTTGGATTTGAGACCACGATTGTCGATCTTGCGCCAACGCGCTTTGCCGAGCGGTTTGCCAGCAATCCATAAGTCTGCATTTACCTCCGACCAGATATCCAAAAGCACGTCAAGTCCTTTCCGGCGATGATCTCGCGAAACGAAAAGGAAAACCGGGCGCGCAGGGTCGCCATGAGCCGAGGTGCTGATCTCCGCCTTTAGCGCGGCGCGATTTTCGGCGGGATGATAGTGCTCTGTGTCAACCGCGGTGTAAATGACACGAAGGCGATCCAGCGCGATTCCGTACTCTTGTTGAATCTGGCGGCCCGCCGATACTGAATTAACGATAAAAAGCTGTGTCTTGCCGGAAGTGTAGAGTCGCTTTTCCAAATGGAGTTCGAGCAAATTTTTCAAGCTCCACCGCTTCCACGGCGGTAGGAGTCGTGAGTACGTCCTGTGGCAGCCGCCGCTGGCGCGATGCAAATCGTGTGTTGTGGTGCGACCGAAACCGATTGTTGCGTCCACTGGCAACTGAGTTGCGATCCGTGAGACCACGTGGTCAAATTTCCACCGGCGAAGCAGCGCACTGCCACGCGGCACGTTAACACGGTGCACGACGGCGCCGAGGCGCGATTGGACCTCATCGGTCACATTGCTGGTAACAAGATGTAGCTCATGTCCGTCAACGCGGAGCCGAGCAGCAAACTCAAGGAGATAATTTTCAAGCCCACCGCCCGGCGCGAACTGGTGATAAATCAAACCAAGACGCATCAGCTGATTTCGGGACGATCCGGGCGGCTAATCAGCGGTGAATCACACGAAGCATTTTTTTGGCGAGACTCCTCTTCGTACTGCCGGCTGTATCGCACAAAAGTTGAGAATGCCGTGGCCACAGCGATCCACAAACCCGGGTAGCCATCTAGAAATCCCCGCCGCAATACGTATGCGCGAAAAAAACGCCAGAGCGGCCGCGCGACGTTTTGTATGAGCGACCATCGCTTTCCAAGTTGATTCTGCCGTTGGAGAAAGACATCAGAGTAGATGTTTATCTTCTCGATGTAGCGGTTCATTGACGGAAACGAATCGTGGCACAAATCACCAGCGAGCCCCATCGTCGGGCCGTGAATGTCGATCTTGTCGTGCTCTGGACTGCCGCCCCAGCGTGCCTTCTCACGGCGCACTAGACGCAGCTGGCGATCGGGATACCAATCGCCATGCCTAATCCACCGCCCGAGGAACCAGGTTTTGCGATTGCACCATGCGCCGTCGAATTTTTCCGGAAGACCTTCACGAAAAAACGATGAAATGCTCGTCCACAAATCGGGCGAGAGAAACTCATCGCAATCGAGCGCGAGCACCCAGGGCTTGGTGCAATGCGAAAGCGCGACATTTTTCTGGTCGCGATGGCCGAGCCACTCTTGATGAATCACCTTTGCGTCGAAGCCCGCCGCAATTTCTCGCGTCCGATCGTTAGAGCCGGCATCGACCACCACGATTTCCTCGGCCAGGTCCGTCGCGCTTTCCAAACAGCGCGCGATGTTGCGTTCTTCATCGTGCGCAACAATCGAGATCGAGAGCGGGAATGGCATCGTCAGGCTTTTTTTTCCATAATAAAGTTATTGCAATAATCCGTTGAATCCCAATAACGATCTCCCGCTTTTCGTTGGTGGAGTTCTTCGCGAAATTCCGAAATTGGCCGCAAACGCCCGCGGCATACGAACCAGCCATCATAACCTTTGTCCCGGATGAAATTCAGCACCGTCAAAACATTGCCTTCGCTCAGGTGGCGTGATTCGCATTCAAACACAAGCAGCGGCCTGTGCTCGTGCAATAGCCGCTCCGCTCCTCGGAACACAGCCAGTTCATGACCTTCGGTGTCGATCTTGATCGCGCCGATTCGTTCGGACTGATTTTCAAAATAGCGATCCAGCGAAACAACTGGGACCTTCACACTCTTGCGCTTCTCACGATCTTCGATCGCCCTTTCCAGCGAAGCGCCTGGGGAACCTTCGTCGCCTGGGATGAACAGCCGCATCTCTCCATTTGCGTCAGATACAGCTGCGGCGTTGATCGTGACATTCGTGAGGCCCCATGTCGCGCATGCAGCTTTGAGATATTCAGCAAGCCGCGATTGTGGTTCGAATGCGACGACTTTCCCAGCGTAAACCGCTCGGCTCAGCCAGAGAAGGTAGCTTCCCTTATTTGCTCCCACATCAACCGCGATATCGGAAGGACGGAGTTTCTCGACAAGCGCCGCAATCTCGCATCGCTGGTCGCGATATCGGGCCTTCAAGGCGCGGTAAATGAATCTGAGCTTTGGCCACGCGTCCACAACGTCTCCTAAAATCGTCGCAGTTTGGCATTTGGGAAACGTCGCGTAAACGCTCGCGATTTGTTTCAGGCCGCGGCCAGCGCCGCGTCCACGTCCGGAAAAATCCGAAACACCTGATCAAGCCGCGAGATCTCGAAGATTGAACGCACGGTTTCTTGCAACCCGGTAAGCGCGAATTTGCCGCCGTACGCTTCGACATTCTGCATGCCTTCGATAAATACAGCCAGGCCCGCACTGTCGATGTAAGTCACCCGAGAAAGATCGACAACCAACTGCTTCGGCTTTTTCTCGATCATCATGTTGAGTGACGCCGAGACGTTTGGCGAGACGTGCAGATCGATTTCGCCTTCGAGTGGCAGCACATTGGGACGATCCTTGCGTGGCATTGGGTCGGCAGGAGATACGGATTTTTCCATTCACCCCTTCAATCGTCAATGGCCTACCATCCGAGCGTATCGATGACACGATCCACGTCAGAAAGATCGTCGATCAAAAAATCTGGCTGATGTTCGGCAAGCTGCTCACGAGTCCACGTGCCGGTTGCGACCGCGACCGTGCGCGCGCCGAAGGCTTTTCCGCAGGCGATATCCCGTGGCGTGTCGCCGATCACGTCGATCGCCGTTGCAGAGAATTCACGGCCATGTTTTTCCAGTGCGCGCGCGCGAGCGAAGCGCCCAAGCCGGTTCCGATCTTGATGATCGTCGGCAAACGCGCCGAACTCGAAAAAGTGCCAGACGCCATAGTGTTCGAGCTTTAATTGCGCACCGCGTGAGACATTGCCAGTGAGAAGCGCGAGCACGAGTTGCGGTCGCGATTTCAGTCTTTTGAGCAACTCGAGCACGCCGGGAAGCAGTTTGCCTTCGCGCCGCGGCAATTCGAGCGAAAGAAAATGCACGTAACTGTCGAGAAACGCGCTGACGTTCTCGTTTGTCACTGGAATCTGATGCTTCTTCAGTATACTGACCACGATTCCCGAATCAGTCATCCCCGCGATTTCGATATCGTGCAGGTCATCGGCAATACCGAAGCGCTCCGTGAATGCCAATTTGAGTGCGTGGACGCCTGCGCCTCCCGAATGGATAAGCGTGCCATCGATGTCGAAAAGAAGAAGGCGCTTGTCCATTTCAGATTTTCGATTTTCTATTGCCGGTTGGAATTCGTCCTGCGACGCGGCAGAACGCACGCTGAGAATCTAAAGTCCGAAATCCAAAATCTAAACTAGGATTTAGAGCGTCGGCGCGTGCATCAGGAGTACCGCGATCATGCTGCCGAGAAAGATCAAGAACACAACCGCAGATCCAACAAAGATGGCGGTACGAGCTGGGTCCTCGTGAACTTTCTGACGCGGGAATGGCGATGCGTTGCCAAAATCGACCGGTGCTGCACTCAACTCCGCCGGTTTGGCTTCAACCTCCCTGAGCTGCGGCAATGGTTGCGATCCGTGCGTGTCCGGTTCGTAGCGGGCTTCGACCGCTCCGAAGCGAATTCGGTCGTCGAAACGGAGCGCCGCTTCCGTGGTTGGAATGCCGTTGACCCGGGTGCCGTTAGTCGAACCAAGATCCTTTAGCCGGTACGTCTCGCCGACGCGCTGCAACTGCGCGTGACGGCTCGAGACCGACGGATCGCCAATAACAATCGTGTTATCCGGCGAGCGCCCGATCGTGATCAACTCTTCGACCAATTCATGCGCGGTTCCGCTGACGACTAGTTTGGGCATATTGTCTATCTAATGTAGATAATTAAGAGCTGCCATGTCGAGAGCAAGCGAGACATTCCTCACTGTTAATCGAATAGAGCGAGGGATTTCTCGATTTGCCTGGAATGACAGCAAGCGTTAGCCACAGTTGATTGACCGCGCATGGCCGCGCTCGCATAGTGGCGCTTCCATGGCCATTGAGCTCACGCGCAATTTTTGCATCATCGCGCACATCGATCACGGCAAGACGACTTTGTCGGATCGATTGCTCGAACGCACGGGCACAATCCACGAGCGCGACAAGCAGGATCAGCTCCTTGATTCGATGGACCTGGAGCGCGAGCGGGGGATCACGATCAAAGCGCATCCCGTGACGATGCGTTACACCAGCAAGACGGGTGACACCTACCGGCTCAACCTGCTCGACACCCCCGGGCATGTCGATTTTGCTTATGAAGTCTCCCGCAGCCTCGCCGCGTGCGAAGGCGCGCTTTTGATCGTCGATGCAGCCCAAGGCGTTGAAGCGCAGACGGTGGCAAACGTTCACCTCGCGCATAAACAGGGCCTGACCATTGTGCCAGTCATAAACAAGATCGATTTGCCAAACGCCGATGTGCCCGCCGTGCACCGACAATTGGAGGAAATCCTTGCTATTCCCTCCGAGGAGGCGATCGAAGCGAGCGCGAAGATGGGAATCGGCATCGATGAAATTCTTGAGGCGATTGTAAAACGAATCCCGCCGCCACAAAAACCGGAGGATGAAACTTTGCGCGCTCTCGTCTTCGATTCCGTGTTTGACGTTTACCGCGGCGTGGTCGGCTACGTGCGCGTCGTTTCCGGAACGATGGAGATCAATCACGCGATCACGTTGATGAGTAACAATGCGCGCTACGAGATCAAAGAAGTGGGTGTGTTTACACCGAAAATGTTCGTGCAGCCGAGGCTAAACCCGGGGGATGTCGGTTATTTCATCGCGAATATCAAAACGACCGCCGATATAAAGATCGGCGACACGATTACGGACCAGCGCCGTCCTGCGCGCCAGGCGCTTCCGGGCTTTCACGAGATTCATCCGATGGTGTTCAGCGGGATCTATCCAATTAACACCGGCGACTTCGAACATTTGAAGGCGGCAATCGGGAAACTGCGCTTGAACGACGCAGCGTTCGTCTACGTGCCGGAAAGCTCGGTCGCGCTTGGATTCGGTTTTCGTTGCGGCTTTCTCGGCCTGTTACACATGGAAATCATCCAGGAACGGCTCCGGCGCGAGTATGACATGGATATCATCGCCACGAGCCCAAGCGTGGTTTATGAAGTCCTGACAACGCGCGGCGAAAAACTGTTGATCGACAATCCCGCGCACTTGCCGAATCCGAGCACGATCGAGGAGATTCGAGAGCCGATTGTAAAGGCCTACGTGCTTTGCCCGAACGAAAACATCGGTGACATCCTGCAATTAATTCTGGAGAAGCGGGGCCAAATGGACCGGACCGAGTCGCTCGATACACGCCGCGTGATGTTGCATTGCGAACTGCCGCTCAATGAAATTCTCGTCGACTTTAATGACAAG
>VBQB01000004.1 GCA_005887855.1 Verrucomicrobiota bacterium
TTTGGCCGAATTGATCGATCGGTACATCGACATAAGCACTCTGTTTGCGATGCGGATCGAGATTGACGATGACGAAAATGATATTGTCGCGAGCGGCAGTCATTTTGCCGTAAAACAAAATGGCGTCGTTGTCGGCGCCATAAAATCGCAAGTTATCGTAAAACTGGAGTGCGCGGTTTTCCTTTCGAATTTTGTTCAACCGCGCGATCCAGTCCTTGATATTTCCCGGCGCGTCCCAATCGCGTTCTTTCCACTGATACTTTTCGGAATCGAGATACTCCTCACGATCCGGCAGGGCCTTGTTTTCGCACAGCTCATATCCACTGTAGATGCCGTAAAGAGTTGAGAGCGTCGCAGCGAGAACGACACGAGTCATAAACGCCGGCTGGCCGCCATCCTGGAGAACAAACGGCAAGATATCCGGTGTGTTCGGCCAAAGATTAGCGCGATAATATTCGCTCATTTCTGTTTGCGTCAGCTCCGTAAAATATTCAGTGAGCTCGCGTTTTGAATTTCGCCACGTGAAGTAAGTGTAACTCTGGCTGAAGCCGGCTTTGGCCAGCGCTTTCATCATTTTCGGTTTGGTGAATGCTTCGGCGAGAAAGAGCGCGTCCGGATACTTGTCGCGCACGCCCGTTACCAAATATTCCCAGAAGGCGACCGGTTTGGTGTGCGGATTATCGACGCGAAAGATACGCACGCCGTGCTCGGCCCAAAAAAGGACAATGCTCTTCATCTCTGCCCATAGCTCATGCCAGTTTTCGCACCGGAAGTTCAGCGGATAGATATCTTCGTACTTCTTCGGGGGATTCTCGGCATATTTGATTGATCCGTCCGGGCGCTTGTAAAACCAATCGGGATGGTCTTTGACGTAAGGATGATCGGGTGAACAATTGATTGCGAAATCGAGCGCAATTTCCATTCCTCGCTTCCGTACTTCTTCTTGAAGCCAGTCAAAATCGGCCAGGGTGCCGAGTGCGGGCTCAACTGCTTTGTGCCCGCCCGCTTCACTGCCAATCGCCCAGGGTACGCCCGGATCGCCGGGCTCGCAGGTGATCAAATTATTGCGGCCCTTGCGGTTAGTATGACCAATAGGATGAATCGGCGGAAAATAAATCACGTCGAAGCCCATTGCTTTGGCGTCGTCGATACGTGACAAACAATCGCGGAAGGTTGATCCACGATCACCGCGACCTTTGGCTGAGCGCGGGAAAAATTCATACCATGCGCCTATCTGCGCCGCGGGCCGATCAACAATAACGCGCGGAGGCGGAGCGTATTGTGTTGCACCCGAGCGGTCGGGATATGTCGCCATTAGCACCTCAAGTTCACGGGATTGCGCGATGTCGTTAATTTCTGAGTTGGCAACGGTGCAGACTCGTTCGGAGAGCTCCAGTAACCGTGCGGAGTCCGCGGGGTCGTGCGCGCGCTGCGCGGCAGCTTTGAGCAAAGCGGCGCCTTCCATTGCTTCGCTCTGGAGCGGAGAAACCCCGGCCTCAAACTTCGCAGTAAACTCCCGTTGCCATCCGCGAAATGTGTCGGTCCACGCTTCGACCGTGTATTCGTAAATGGCGCTATCGTAAAGAGTACAAACGCCACGCCAGCGGTCGTTATCGACGAAAGTCATGGGCGTTTCACGCCAGTGTCTCTTCCCGAAGGTGCGCCACTTCAGGACGGCCGCAACGACGTCATGCCCGTCCTTAAAGATGTCCGCTTCGGCTACGAGATCTTCGCCGACGACGCGCTTTACTGGATAGCGCCCGCCATCAATCAACGGTTGCAGGTTCTCGATGACGGCGGAAGGAAAGGCCCGAGGCATGGGCCATGAATCAACCGAAATTCCCCGACGGCGAAAGGAGAAATCTCAGCGATCGGAAAAACGTGGCGGCTACTACACCGCGAAGTAAAACGCGCACTCGTACAAGCCCGAGTTGCGAGTCTCCTCTCTGCGCACCTTGGTGCCGAGAACAGCGCCATGCAGCCCTCACTGTCGCGCACCCGGGCGAGCCATTTGGCGCGTTCGGTCACTGTTTCTCCATTCGCCTTGGCCGTGAGATCTGCAGCTTTCTTTTCGAAAACATTGTAAAGGAGCTTTTCCGGCGCGTTTAGCCCGTAGATTTTCTGAACGGACGTCAGCAGTTCAAGGGTGAACTGATTGCTATCGGTCGGGAAAAGCTCATGGGTGCGGCGCGTGAGCCGGTAAACCATTTCTGGACGACCCATCTTCTGCGGACGGCGCCAGGTATCCAGATAACCATCGCGCTGAAGGGTGAGGCAGTGCTGCTTGATGCCCATATAGCTCATGTTCATTTTTTCCACGAGCTCGTTGACAGACAACCCTCTGGTCCGCTTGAGGGAGTTAAGAATTTCGAGTCGCTGAGTGCGGCCAATTTCTGCGATTAAACGTTGATTCATAATTGGTAAAAACGGAAGTGGTGGACTTTACACGTCTCGATCTTCAAAATGCAAGATTAAATTACGCAAATAACGAAAACAAAGAGATTACTCTTTTTGATTGTGAGATCGCGATGGCTTTAGACGAATGGAAGCGGAACCACTTCTACACGAATCGGCGTCCCTGCATCAGACCTCTCCGAGGCGAGCGCATCCAGATCGGTGCCGCTATTGTTAAAGCCGCGTTTGACATACCCGAGCGCAATTTCCCTTCCAATTCTCTCACTGCGCGTTGCGCTTGTAATCCAGCCGGCTTCCTTGCCTTTTTCTAACGTGGCCGTGAGTTTCATGCTGGCTAGGAGCGGCTCTTCACGAATCGAGACCAAGCCGCACAATCGCTTGTTCGTTTGGCCAGACATTTTAATTCGTGAGACCACTTCCTGGCCGATGTAGCAACCCTTCTCATAATCGATCGCCCGGCCTTCCAAGTTCGCTTCGATTGGGATGATCTCTTCCGTCAGCTCGTGGCCCCAGCGAGGAATACCCTGTTCAATTCGAAAAATCTCCGCCGCAGAAGCGTCGAAAAAGCGAAGCATTGACGATAATTGTTGCGAAACAGGATCATGAAGGACCGAGTCGGTCCAGATGTCCCAACCTGGTTCAGCGAAGCGGCGCGTGGAGACGATCCGCCGGCCGTCGCTTAAGTTCGGCACGGTTCGCGACAATACGTGAAAGATCGACAATCGATCAGTGACGTTTTCGATCTGAACATCGTCAGCGATCACATAGCGCTCGAGTCTGGCGGGGAGTGCTTCGCGAAGTTCGGCCGCGGCGTCGATCCAAAAGCAATCGGGCCCGGCGGAAACAAAGACATGGGCGTTAATCTTACCTTTCGCGTTGAGCACGCAGCCTTCGATTGCGGCTGATTCGGTAGCCTTGCGCACATCATTCGTAATTTGTCCATTCAGAAATCGGAGACGATCGCTCCCCGTAACCCGAAGTTTGGTGCGACCGGAGAAATCAAAAAAAACGCCTTCCCCGGTTTGGAGTGGCGCCGTCATGCTCCCTTCGACGGGCTAGTCTGTTTCAGTAGTTGCTTACCGCGGCGGAGGAACCGGTTAAGAAAACCGTGACGCGATTGTGTTTCCTCTTCCGCCTTTTTGGCGGGAAAAGCCGACATCGTTACTTCTTCACTAGCCGTATTCCTATTTTCCTGTTCAGGTTTTGGCCCTTCCAGATCGGCTACAGCAGCCGTGGGCTCGGGAGTTAGTAACAATTCGCCTGTGTGCGCTTCCGCATTTTGGTCTCCCCTCCCGGGTTCTTCCGGCGTGGCCAATCCGCGATCCGGCAAATATTTTCTAGCGACCGCCGAGTAGTCCTCGTCTCCGTAGCCCCATTGCATTTGCTCAAGCAGCTGATCGCGCGCAGCGGCGGTCACCCCTAGTTCAAGGTAATGCGACGAGCCCAGGTGATTGGCGATCTGCATGTCTTTGAGCATGTGCTTTACGGAAAAGTGTGGCTCAAAATTCCTTTCGATCATTTTTGGCATTTTCATTGCCAGAGCTGCAGAATGACTTGCGTTGCCTTTCATCGCGCAGACGAACTTTTCCAAGGGCAAGCCTAAAGCTCGCACGATCCCCAAAGCTTCCGCCGCCGCCTGAACACTCGCGGCCGTGACCATGTTGGTTGCGATTTTGATCGCTGTCGCCTGGCCTACCTCGCCGATCTCAATGATCTCTTTGCCGCTCGCTTCAAGAATAGGGCGTGCCTCCCGTAGCGCCGCATCAGTTCCTGCTACGTAATAAACCAATTCTCCCTTTTCCGCTGCAACCTTGCTGCCAGTGAATGGCGCCTCGACAAAACGCGCGCCGCGACGTTCGACAATTTCCGCAGCGGTCCGCATGGAATTTGGAGCGACAGTGGAATGCGCAATGACGACATGGCGCGGTGTTAGTGTTCCACTGAACTGCTGAACCGATTGCAGCAACGCGTCATCATCCGAAACAAAAATCTGGATGTAATCACACATTTCCACCACTTCCGTGGGTGAACCCAAAAAGTTTGGAACAGGACGGGGCGTTCGGTTCCAAACGAAAACCTCAAATCCCTTCCTGCGCAGATTCGTCGTCACTCCACGACCGATAATGCCGAGGCCGATCACTCCAATAATTTTTCGAGCTGGATGGGACATGCGCCGTTACGCGCTCCGAAGCGGGAATTCGCGCGCGATCAAATTGCGGGCAAAACCGCCGGCAGGCAATGCAGAAGTTTGTGGATTTCTAAGGGCTTCCACTTAATAGATTCCCACGCCCTGTGCGATAGCGAGGAGATGTCCGCCTCCACATCAAATCCCGGTCGCATCACGAAAGGCGGACGAACGATAAACTAATCGGCCGCAGGCAATGCCGGCAACGCAAGCGCCGGCAAGCAACATTGAAATTAAAAATTTGCGTTTCACTTTAAGGCGGATTCAGACAGGTAATACGCAGCAACCGAACCGACAATCTGGAGACTCTGGGCGCTTAGCTTGTCGATGGTGTCATCGGCCGTATGCCACCACGCAAAATCAAAATCAATCACATCGATTGTCGGAATTCCGATCGCGTTCAGGGGCGTGTGGTCGTCGGTCATTTCGCGGTCGAAGTAGCTGAAATAACTTCGCAATTTCAGGGCATCGGCCGATGCAAAAATATCGCGCGCCATTTCCATGGGTGAATCTGTTGGCAAAGTGATGTTCAGGGAACGGTCGCCCACCATGTCGAACAAGATGCCGCCGCGAAATCGCTTGCCCGTCTTGGCATCCGCAAGTTGCCGGGCAAAATAGCGGCTCCCGTATAATCCATCGGTCTCCGAAAAATTTTCGTAGGCCTCTTCGCCATCAAAGAATACCAGCTCCACCTTGGCTGCCAGATTCGTATGCTGTCCAAGAACCCTAGCTAATTCCAACAGCAATCCAGTGCTTGAACCGCCGTCGTTCGCTCCGACAAATCGGATGGTCTCGAACGGTTTTGTGTCATAATGGGAGCACAACAAAAAAGACGGCGCCGTATTCCCCGGCCCCGGAAATCGCGCAATTAGATTCACGAAATGAACTTTGCCGCGCGGCGTGTCATCCGCGAATACCTGCCGCGTTACCTGCCAACCTGAGAGTCGGAGTTGGTTCTCGATGTAATCCCTGGATTTTTCGATCGCTTCAGAACCGGGCGGACGCGGCCCGAGATCTACGAGTCGCTGAACATGAGCCAAGGCCTTTTCACCCGAAACCTCCTCCCAAATCTTCGCTTGAGACGCGTGTGGCGAATCAGCATGAAGAACTGAGACCAGCGCAGCCGAAGTGAAGACAATAAGCAGCACTGGAGTAGTGGAGTTATAGAGTGATGAATTCACTTCAACCAATACCAACAGTCCATCACTCCAATAGCTTGGAGATTCAGCTCTCGCTCGGCGTCAGGCCAAGAGCGGTAACGATCCGCTGCAGATCATCGTTGCCGTAGTACTCGATCTCGATCCGTCCGCGTTTTTCTCCGTGATGGACGGTGACGTGTGTCGCAAGGTGCTGCTGTAAGCGATTCTGCAAATCCTCGACTGCCGCTGACGTAACGGTTTGCCCGGCAGCGCGCTGCTTTCGCCGCGACCGGCCAATTCCGAGTTGTCGGGCGACAAGCCGTTCCGTGGAACGGACCGTGGCATTGCGACGCAAAACTGTCTCCGCGGTCAAGAGTTGTTCCTCTGGCGCTTTTAATGCGAGCAGAACTTTCGCGTGACCAACCGAAAGCAAATCCTGAGCGAGCCAGACCTGGATTTGTGGATGCAGATCCAATAGGCGCATTGCATTAGCAACTGCTGCCCGGCTGCGCCCGACTTTTAGCGCGATGTCCTCTTGTCGCATCCCAAATTCGCCGGCTAATCTGGCGTAGCCCTGCGCCTCTTCGATCGGGTTTAGATCGGCACGCTGCAAGTTCTCGATAAGGGAAAGTTCGAGCACTTCGAGATCACTTGCGCTTCGAATAATTATCGGCACCTGCGCAAGACCAATCTCCTGGGCCGCGCGCCAGCGGCGTTCCCCCGCGATCAATTCAAATCGAGCACCGACTTGGCGCACAATGAGCGGTTGGATAATGCCATGTTGGCGAATTGAATCAATTAGTTCCTGCAAAGCTTCACGAGCGAAATCTTTGCGCGGCTGCAAAGCGCTTGGGATAATGCTTGCAAGAGTGATTTGGTGAACCCTCTCTCCCGATTCGGCGTCTCCTCGCGAAGCGACCGATGGAGTGCCAATAAGTGCGCCAAGACCTTTGCCAAGACCGGATCTCGCCATGACCGCTGAGGCTACCGGAACAGTCCTACTAACGCAAACCGCAACTACGACACTATGTCATTGCAAGTCCGTCCTCACTTTTCACACAGAAAGACGAATCGACGCGCTCGCCGCATTGCGGTAACCGGTGAAACGGATAGCGTCCGGCCATGGCGGTGGAGCGCGGTGTTTTTACATTGGGTCATTCACCTGATCCGGATGACGCGTTCATGTTCTATGCGATGGCCGAAAATAAGATCGATCTCCGTGGTTATCGATTCGAACACGTATATCGCAGACAAATATGCGCTGCTGCCGTGTGGCGCGAGCATGGGCGATGGGTATGGACCGATCGTCATCAGGAAACACCGAACATCGAACATTGAACATCGAACATCGAAAGAAAGGCCTGCGTTCGATGAATCGGCAGCACGAAAGTTTTTAACTGGCAGGAAAATCGCGGTGCCGGGCAAGATGACGAGCGCTTTTCTCGCGCTTGAGCTTTTTTTGGGAGAATTCGACTACGCCGTTGTGCCGTTCGATCAAATCTTCGAGGCGGTAAAAGACGGCCGCGCGGAAGCCGGTCTAATCATCCACGAAGGGCAACTGACTTATGCGCGCTCAGGTTTTCAGAAAATCCTCGATCTCGGCGAATGGTGGAAGAGTGAAACAGGTTTGCCGCTCCCGCTTGGTGGCAATGTACTGCGGAAGGACATCCCGCAAGCAGTGCAGCACGATCTGCTCGAGATTATCCGCAAAAGCATCGACTTCGGCCTCGCGCATCGGGACGAGGCAGTGCGCCATTCGCTTCCTTATGCTCGCGATATGGATGCGCAGCTCGCCGGCAAGTTCATCGGTATGTATGTGAACGAATTTACGCGCGATTACGGTGAGATTGGACGCGCGGCCATCCGCAAATTCCTGGGCGACGCGCGTGACAAAGGCTACATCAACGCTTCGACCGAAGTGGAGTTTGTGGAGTGACTGGGCCGCTATATCTCAAAAACGAGGAGAACCTGCCGCACTCCACAGGGGCGGCTACAGCACGTTTGAGATCGCTTATCAGCGCTATTTCTTCGGTTTCTGGATTTTCTCTGTCTGCTTCACGACGAAGGATTTCAAACGCGCAAACTCCTTCCTAGAACCGTTCGCGAAATCACGTGGTCCGTACTCAAAGAGCACGACGAAGCAAAAAGCCAGAACGATGAATAAGACGAGCCAAAAGAGCCCGCGCAGTAACGCCATGGTCGACAGACTAACTTGCTCGAACGAGAGGGTCAATGGTCGCGGCGAGTCGCTCGACAAGTTCGCCGCAGTCCGTCATGTGGCGGACAAGTCGCTTTTCGGCCGGCACAGTCTGCTCGCCGCAGCAAATCCATCCCGCGTCGGAGAAGTCTATCTTCCTTGAACGCTATAGCGAAACTGCCATGCTTTTCGTGTCATGCGCGTGCCGCTGCTCGATCTCAGCGAACAATATCGAACCCTGGCCGAGCCCATTCGGGAGGCAATCGACACCGTTCTGACAAGCCAGCGTTTCATCCTCGGGCCGCAGGTGGAGGCGTTCGAGAAAGCAATTCGCGCCTATTGCGATGCACCGTACGCCGTTGGGATCTCGTCCGGGACAGATGCTCTTCTGGCCATCTTGATGGCGCTTGGAGTCGGTCGTGGCGATGCGGTGATCACGACGCCTTACACCTTTTTTGGCACGGCTGGCTGCATCGCGCGCGTCGGCGCGAAGCCGCTTTTCGTGGATATAGATCCGACCACTTTTAACATCCGCCCATCAGCGATTCAGGAATATATCGAGGAAAATTGCCGGACCGATTCGAGTGGCGAACTGAAAACAAAGAGTGGCGAAAACGTTCGCGCCATTGTCCCGGTCCATTTGTTCGGGTTGTGCTGTGACATGGACGCAATCCATCGGATTTCAGAACACTACCAGCTTGACGTAATTGAAGACGCGGCCCAGGCGATTGGCGCGGAATATCCGTTCGGTGGAAAAACCGTTAAAGCAGGAACGATGGGCGAAGTTGGATTCTTCAGCTTTTATCCGTCAAAGAACCTTGGAGCTGCTGGCGATGCGGGAATGATTATTTGCAGGGATGATCAGTTCGCCAGGGAATTGCGTATTTTCCGCGAACACGGAATGGAACCACGTTATTACCATCGCGTCATCGGCGGCAATTTTCGCTTGGACGAAATCCAAGCTGCAATTCTGGCGGTTAAACTTCCGCATTTGGAAAGTTGGTCAGCAGCGCGATGTGCTGCTGCCGATTTTTACCGGGGCGAATTCGCACACGCCCGCTTAGAAAAAAAGATCACTTTGCCAGCGGAACCTTATCGAAATCTCGGCTTAAAGAATCATCACATTTATCACCAATACGTCATTCGCACGCCAATGCGCGATGCTCTGCGGGAGCACCTCGCCAAGCGCGAGATCGAGACGGCGATCTATTACCCACTTGGATTGCACGAGCAAAAATGTTTTGCCTATCTCGGTTACAAGAAAGGTGATTTTGCGGAGACAGAACGCGCCGCACACGAGACGCTCGCGTTACCGATCTATCCCGGGATTTCTCACGCAGCGCAGCGCCAGGTGGTGGGCGCGATTGCCGAGTTCTTCGAATAGAGCAATCCACGACGCGGCCAATGAATCGTAGCGCCCAAATCACTTGCGGCGCGTCGGGCGCGAGCCTATATCAACGCTCGCACGGACGGGTAGGTTCCGGAGTGGCCAAACGGGGCAGACTGTAAATCTGCTGGCTTTACGCCTTCGCTGGTTCGAATCCAGCCCTGCCCAAATTCCACTGCCGATTTGCAAAAAAAACGCCCGCCGAAGCGGGCGTTTTTCGCAAGTAGTTAGTGACCCCTTCGCTGGCCACCGTCGCGGCGGCCGCCACCGTATCCGCCGCCACCGCCATAGCCTCCCCCGCCCCCTCCGTATCCGCGTCCGCCACCACCGGGCGGCCGCGCCTCTCGCGGACGAGCCTCATTTACCGTCAGTGGCCGACCTTCAATGGTTTGGCCGTTGAATTTCGAAATCGCGTTCTGAGCGTCCTGCTCCGAGCCCATCGTGACAAAAGCAAAGCCACGCGACTTGCCGGTGAATTTATCTTGCATGAGAGTGACTTCCTGCACGGCGCCAGCCTGTGAAAAAAGCTCCTGCAGTTCGTTTTCCGTCGTGTTGAAGGAAAGATTGCCTACGTATAATTTAGTTCCCATTGAGTTTATTCTCGAAAACGCAGCCAGGTCACTGTTCCCGCTTATCGGATTTCAAATCGCCACTGAATAAACTCAACTGACAATCCACCAACTTCCGGGCTTCTGTTTCCGTTTCGGCCTCATTAGTAAAATGCTTTTTTTAAGAAAGCAATAAGAAATAGCGAACCAATTTCTTTGTCTAAAATGCTCAAAACTACCGCCGGGAACGGGAAAAGTGTCCCGGCCCGTGTTGCCGTGGTGGCCGCGGGTGTCGTCAGCCCGCTGGGGTTCGGACTGAGTGAGACACTCGACTCCCTGCGAGAAGCCCGGGACTGCATCACACGAGTGACCCGATTTTCGGTGGCTGAATGTCGATGCAAAACCGCCGGCCAAGTGTCGGACGAGCGTCTGCTCGACGGGCGGCGCGATGCAAGCCGCACGCAATCCTTGCACCGCACATCGCACATGATGATCCAGGCTTTGGGAGAAGCGGTGACCCAAGGGCCTGAGTTCAAACCTGAATTGACGATAATTGGGACAACCAGCGGCGGCATGTCTAATGGCGAAAATTACTACCGGTCATTACATCGACATGGCAACCTGCGACATTCGCCGACTTGGATCGCAAATTACCCCGCGCAAAAGCCGGTAATTGATGCTCAGGAAACCTTTGGGATTTCTGCACCATGCCAGGTGATTGCAAATGCGTGCGCGTCGGGAACCAATGCGATTGGTCACGCGTTCGAGTGTGTACGCTCGAGCCGATACCAATGCGTGTTGACGGGGGGTTACGACGCACTCTCTGAACTGGTTTTCGTCGGCTTTGATTCGCTCCAAGCCTCGACGCCAGAAAAATGCCGTCCGTTTGATCGACGTCGCACCGGCATGGTTCTCGGTGAAGGCGCAGCGATTCTTGTTTTAGAAAATTTCGATGCCGCGCGTGCGCGCGGCGCGCCCATTCTCGCGGAAATAACCGGCTACGGCGCGTCCACTGACAATTTTCACCTGACCCAACCCGATCCCTCCGGCATTGGACCGCGTCGGGCGATGGAGCTAGCTCTCCAGAGCGTGCAGGTTGCGCCTAACGCAGTCGATTACGTCAACGCGCACGGAACGGCGACGCTGTTCAACGACGCGGCCGAAGGCAAGGCAATTGGCGAGTTGCTTGGTCGCGTGCCAATAAGCTCGACGAAGAGCATGATGGGTCACTCGTTAGGCGCAGCAGGTGCGATCGAAGCTATTGTCTGTCTGCTGGCGCTCCAGCATCAATTTCTCCCTCCTAACATCAATTTTCGCGCTCCAGATGAAGATACCGAGCTAGACGTCGTTGCGAACGAAGCCCGGCCGGCGGCTCTACGCGCAGCTCTTTCGAACTCCTTCGGATTTGGTGGGACGAACGCTTCCATTGTGATGCGGAAGTTCGAGGCATGAGTCTGGCAATCGCCGGGATGGGGTGGATCACACCCCTGGGAAACGGCGTTGATCCGGTCTGGCAGCGTTTGCTCGAGGGCGCCGAGGCGCCTGCGGAAAAAATTAGGGAGCAGTTGGGCGATCAATCTTACAGTATTTTCCGGGTGCCCAATTCGGCATTGGCCAGCCTGGCGCCTCATCCACGCCTGCGCCGCGCCAGTGCAATTTCGCGCTTTGCCGCGGTCGCGGGTTTGGAGGCGTTGCACGCTGCAAGAGTAAAGCTCGGTCCGCAGAATCGGGACCGAATCGCGCTAGTCTTCGCAATTTCAAACGGCGGCGTGATTTATACAAAGCGCTTTTACCGCGATATCGTCGAGACCGGCGCCCAAGCAGCGAGTCCACTGCTGTTTCCAGAAACGGTCTTCAACGCGCCGGCGAGCCATCTTGCGGCGATTCTGGGAATTACAGGCGCCACCTACACTCTCGTGGGTGATAGCGCCGTAGGCCTTCTGGCTATAAGAATGGCGGAGGACTTGATGACGAATGACGCACTAGATTGCTGCCTTGTCGTCGGAGCTGAGGAGGTGGATTGGCTGTTGTGCGATGCGTATCGACGGTGGCGGCTTCTCCGTTTAGAACCTCCGGTCGAGCCATTCAGCGAAGTCGGGCGAGGGATGATTTTGAGTGAAGGGGCGGGCGCAATCGTGCTCACGCGCGATGGTTCATTAATGATCGAGCGTACTCATGCCGGCGGGTATTATCGGAAGCGCACGGAAGCGGAAGAAATTTTAAAGCGAATTATTTGCGATCTAACTGAAGGCAAAATCGATTTTGTGATCTCAAGCGCAAACGGCACATTTATCGATAAAGCGGAATGTAGCGCGCTGAGGCAGACGATTCCGGATGCCATCGTCTACACGGTGAAGCCAGCGCTTGGCGAGAGCGTTGGCGCTGCGGGACTGTGGCAGGTGATCATGGCAGGCCAGGCTTTGCGTTGCGGCGAGCTTCCGCCCCTACTTCATGTAACATCAGCAATTTCGTTGCGGACCCCAGCCTTGCGCATGTCGCTGGCAAGGGCGGGCCACGCAATTGTTCTGAGCTGTGGAGTCAATCAGCAAATGGCAGGTTTGCGATTATCAATCCAATGATTATCGATCCAATTCTTCTGAGCGCGCAGCGCTCTGTGCCTCAGCGCACACCGCTTTTGGCTTTGCAGGAAGGGTTCGCTACGGTACCTTCGGCGTCCGCCATGCGAAAGCTGTTTTTGCTGCTCGCCACTCTCCTTGCGAGCGCCGGCTTCGTCACGGGAGAAATCAAGACTCTGGAGAATGCTCCGATTGAAATCACGTCTACTGGGGAGACCAATTACGAAAACGGTTTGGCGACGGCGCGAGACAACGTCGCCATTCACGTGGGTGACACGGATATCTACGCCGATTACGCGCAATACAATTCGCACACACACGAAGTGGAACTGAAAGGCCATGTGCGGATCTACCGCGGTGTGGGCCTCTATATTGCCGATAGCGGCGTTTATAACATCGATACAAAACAGGTTCGCGCGACCGAGGCACGAACGGAGTCGCAGCCTTACTTCCTGAGCGGTGAAAGTGTGAGCGAAATTTCCGAAAACGGTTACCTCATACGCAATGGAACCTTTACGACGCATGATGCGCCGAACCCCGATTTTCATCTTCGGGCGCGAACAATTCGTCTCTATGAGAACGACCGCGTGATTTTTCGGAACGTAACTTTCTACGTCGGAAAGGTGCCTGTTTTTTGGTGGCCTTATCTGTATCAATCGCTCAATGACGCGTTCAGTTTTACGGTCTCACCGGCGTTTCTGAGCTCATGGGGACCATCGCTTCTCACTCAGGTGACGTTCCCAATCACCGACCAGATCAAGGGCCGGGTCCGGCTCGATTATCGAACTCGTCGTGGCGTGGCCGTCGGATTCGAGTCGGATATTGACTATGGGAAGGACAACAACAGCTCGGCCAAGATCAAAACCTATTATATACAGGATCAAAATCCGCTGCTGAATCAAACGTCCGTGCCACGAAAGGATGTTCCTACCGGGCGATACCGGCTCAGTCTGGAAAATCGAACGAAATTTACCGACGATATCTCCGGCATCGCCAACGTCACGAAGCTGAGTGACGCCTTTGTTATGCAGGACTTTTACCCTGGTGAGTTTCGTGTGGATCCTGTTCCGGACAACGTGGCCGCTCTGACAAAGACGGCCCCCTTTTACACGTTAACGGGGATCGCGCGTTTTCAGGCGAACCAGTTTTTCGAGACAACACAACGCTTGCCGGAAGTAGTATTGGACGTTAAGCGGCACGCACTCTTCGGCGGGCCAATTTTCTATGAAGGCGAAACTGGCTTCGCTGACCTGCGGCTGCAATTCCCTGAAGGTTCTGGCTTTGAGAATTATGGCGCGACGCGTCTGGATACCTTCCATCAGCTACTCTATCCGAACACCTACTTCGGCTGGCTTTCTGTTGTGCCACGGGTTGGCTTCCGAGGTACCTACTACTCGCAAACCCGCGATCTCGGGAACACAATCTTCACCCCGAACCCAAATCCGCTGGTTCCTGATTTTCTCCTGCCCAATCCAACGCTGGCGAACCCGATTGACTTCGGCGGAGACACGTTTCGCACGGTCTTTAATACCGGAACAGAAGCCTCTTTCAAGATCTCGCGGACGTGGGAGGATGTACAAAGCCGAGCGTTTGGCCTGGATGGGCTTCTCCACGTTATCCAACCGTTCACCGATTTCTCGTACGTCGCAGAGAACGGCCCGGATCCGACCTCAATTTTGCAGTTCGATCGCTTTGAGCCTTCCACGCAACTGCGGGCGATCGACTTTCCACAGTTCACGCCAATCGATCCAATCGCTGGTTGGACAGTCTGGCGGCTCGGTGTTCGCAACCGCCTTGAAACACGGCGCGATGATCAGACGAGCACCTGGTTTGAACTCGATAGTTTCGTCGACGTGAACTTTGATAATCCCTATGACCGCACGCCGTATTCAAACCTTTTTAATAATATCCGTTTTACGCCGTTGCCCTGGGCATCGTTCACCGTCAACACTCAAGTGCCGGCTTTCGACAAGGGTTTTACAGAAGTCGATACCACCGCGACCATTCAACCGATAGCGAACTTGCAATTAACCGTTGCGCATCGGTATTTGAACAACAACCCCTTCTTCGTCAACAGCAGCTTGTTTCTCGTCGGTGGATATTATCGTCTCAACGACAATTGGGGCCTCGGTGTCCAGGAGCAATACGAAGCAACGACCGGCGCTCTCGAGCAGCAGCGGTATGCTATCTATCGCGATCTGACGAGCTGGATAGCCTCGGTCGGCGGCGTAATACGGGGATCCCACCTCCGAAGGCGAATGAAGAGGGCTCGCGAACAATGTTGACCTTCGTAAGTTTGACGGTCCACTCACTCCGCCGCGACTGAGTCTGCTGCGCCTTTTTCTCCTTATGGATCTTGCAATCATCGGTTCGGGTTATGTCGGTCTTGTGACGGGCGCGTGCTTCGCCGACGTCGGCCATAATGTCGTTTGCGTGGATAATGATCCGCACAAAATTGAAGTGTTGCAGGCAGGCAAAGTCCCGATATACGAACCCGGGCTGGAAGAAGTAATCCATCGCAATGTCTCAGCGCATCGATTGCGTTTCACCGGCAGCGTTCAGGAAGGTGTAGATAACTCACAGATCGTTTTTATCGCGGTTCCCACTCCGCAGCAGCCAAACGGTGATGTCGATCTTAGCTTCCTCGAGAAAGTCGCGCGCGAAATTGCGGGCGTGCTGACTGATTATCGGGTGATTGTCGATAAAAGCACAGTGCCAGTAAAAACAGGCGAAAAAGTAGCTGAATCGATCAAACGCTACAATCGTCACCGCGCAAAGTTCGATGTCGTGAGCAATCCTGAATTCTTGCGTGAAGGTTGTGCGGTCGGCGATTTAATGCATCCAGACCGGATCGTGATCGGAGCGCAAAGCGAGCACGCCATTGATCTGATGAAGAAAGTCTACGAACCCTTCATGGCCCCGATTCTGGTAACCGATATCAATAGCGCCGAGCTTATCAAACATTGCGCGAACTCATTTCTCGCCCTGAAAATTTCGTACATCAATGCGGTTTCGGCGATTTGCGAGGCGAGCGGCGCCGATGTCGAAAAAGTCGCCGATGGAATTGGGATGGATCATCGCATTGGCCGTGATTTTCTGGATGCTGGGATCGGATACGGCGGCTCCTGTTTTCCCAAGGACATTGCCGCATTCATTGCGATCAGCGACCAGCTTGGTGTCTCGTTCGACCTGCTGAAGGAAGTGCAGCGAATAAACGCCGCCCAAAAAAAGCGATTCCTGAAAACGATTCGAGAAACGCTTTGGGTTTTGCGGGAGAAACGAATTGCGGTGTGGGGCCTCACATTTAAACCAGACACGGATGATATTCGGTCCTCGGTCGCGATCGATCTTGTCGCAGATCTGTTGCGTGAAGGGGCGCATGTCGTCACCTACGATCCCAAAGGAATGGAAAAAGCTCGCGCCGTGAAAACGATCGCCACCGCGGAGTTTGCGGCTTCGGCGCTCGATGCGGTGAGGGATGCTGAAGCGCTGATCATCGCTACAGAGTGGGCCGAATTTGCCAATGTCGATCTTGCTATCGTGAAGGAAAAAATGACGACACCGATCGTCTTTGACGGGCGAAACCTATTTGATCCTGAAACAATGGGGCAGCTCGGCTTTCGCTATCATTCCATTGGCCGCGCGAGCGTGAAGTCGGACTGAAATTTTCGCGTAGAAGACGTATGGCGCAGCCATCTGCTCGCCAAATTGTGGTGGCGGCATTGCGCGAGTGGCGAACAGAAAGACGCTTCGCCGATTCGACCATCTCCAGGCTTCTTGCCAAGAGGGAGCTGACTGCTTCAAATCGCGCCTTTGCGCTCGAATTGTTTTACGGCGTGCTGCGAAATCTAACTTTGCTTGATTTTTGGATCGGCTGCTTGCGGCCTTCCCCGCTCGACCTCGATCTTCGCGACATTCTGCGAATTGGGTTTTATCAACTTTTCCTTCTAAAAACACCTCAGCATGCAGCTGTCTACGAAACCGTGGAGCTCGCTCCAAAGAGACGACGGGCCGTAATTAATGGCATGCTTCGGAGCGCGACACGAGAACAGGATGAATTGATCACGCAGGCCGCGGCGCAGCCATTATTTGTGCGAGCATCTCATCCGCAATTTCTGGTCGCACGCTGGCAGCAGCATTTCGGCGCTAAAGCCGCGGAAAAATTGTGCGAGTGGGACAATGAGCCTCCGCCGGTTTTTGGGCGAATCAATCGACTGAAAATCGACCCCGGAAAATTTCGTCGGATGTACCCGGAATCGCGGGTGGTGGCGCGCAATCCTGACTTTGTAGAATTTCAGACATTCCCGAGCGAGGCCCTCGAGCGGGGTCATTGCTACATTCAAGATCCAAGCACAGCGATTGCCTGCCAGTTGCTTGATCCGAAACCTGGAGAAAAGATTCTCGACGCGTGCGCCGCGCCGGGGGGGAAGACAGGTCATGTTGCAGAACTCATGAAAAACAAGGGCGTGATCCTGGCGTGCGACCGTGATCAACTCCGGCTTCAAATCCTTGAAGAGAATGTCGCGCGCCTCTGTGCCGGAATTGTGCACAGCTTCTGTCACGATTGGACACACGGTTGCATCCCGAAGGAAATCGCGTCGGCCGGGCCGTTCGATCGCGTCCTGATCGATGCGCCGTGCAGCAATACGGGAGTCATGCGCCGCCGGGTGGACGCGCGATGGAGAGTCCGGCCCAAAGATTTCACCCAAATGCCGATTCAACAGTTTGAAATCGCGCGCGCGGCAATCGGGCTGTTGAAACAGGGTGGCGTCATAGTTTACAGCACATGCAGTCTCGAACCGGAGGAAAATGAACAGCTCGTCGAGCGTTTGCTGAACGAATTTCCCCGCATGCGACTTGCGCAGGAAGCATCGTCTCTCCCATTTCGAGATCATTTCGACGGAGCTTTTGCGGCACGGCTTATCGATACCGGTTAGTCCAAAACCGGCCGCGACGTCAGTTGCATCTGGCGCGCTCAGTGGAATCATAACCGTCTTATGCACGATTCCCGGTTCGACGATCTCGCAAAGCTCCTGGTGGAATATTCCATCCGACTCAAGCGCAACGAAACCGTCTTAATCGAAGGATTTGACGTTCCCGACGAAATGATCACCGCGCTTATTCGCGCAGTGCGAAGAGTCGGAGGAGTCCCCTTTGTGCAGATTCATCATGGTCGAGTAAGCCGCGCGCTTGCACTCGAAGTGTCGGGTCGACAATTGAGCCTCATGGCGAGCCACGAATTGGCGCGCATGAAAAAAATGGACGCGTACATCGCGGTACGAGGCAGCAACAACATCACGGAATTATCCGATGTTCCAGCGGAAAAGATGAAATTGCTCGCCAGGAAAATGCGTCCCGTGCAAGACCAGCGAGTTAAGAAAACAAAGTGGGTCGTATTGCGCTGGCCGACGCCATCGATGGCCCAGCTTGCCGGAATGAGCACGGAAGCTTTTGAAGATTTTTACTTCAACGTCTGCACACTGGATTATCGCAAACTGCAGACTGGCATGAGGGCGCTCAAGCGATTGATGGAAAAGACAGATCGTGTTGAAATCAAGGGTCCAGGCACCGACCTGCGATTTAGCATAAAGGGAATTCCAGCCGTAATCTGCGGTGGCGATCGCAATATTCCCGATGGCGAAGTTTTCAGCTGCCCTGTGAGGGATTCCGTTCAGGGTCATGTTGCGTTCAACGCTCCGAGCATTTATCAGGGCATCGGTTTCGATGGAATCCGTCTTGAGTTTCAGGACGGCAAGATTATTGATGCAACAAGTAACGAAACGAAAAAGCTGAATAAGATTCTCGATTCAGACCCAGGCGCCCGTTATATCGGCGAATTTTCTCTCGGGTTCAATCCTTACGTTTTGCAACCCATGCGAGACATATTGTTCGATGAGAAAATCGCGGGCTCGTTTCATCTTACGCCGGGACAAGCTTATGAAGAAGCCGATAATGGGAATCGAAGCCAGGTTCACTGGGACATGGTAAGCATCCAGCGCCCAGAATATGGCGGTGGGGAAATCTATTTCGACGGCAAATTGGTTCGGCGAGACGGCGAATTTCTGCCGAAGCAACTGCGTTCCCTAAACCGTGGCCGATTTGGTGGCAAACGAGGCTAAGCGAACTGACGAACACGGCCGCCGGTGCGCTGGCGAAAGCGCGATGATTTGCCTCGCCGACTATAAATCTCGTTCCCTATATCCGCTTCGCACCGTGACCGAGCAGATTCAGCTGCATCATGGCTATGTCACCGCCTTCACCGAGCTCCAAATTCGAAATTTCAAACACTGGCGGTCCTTCAGATGGGCTTGGTCCGGCGCCAGGCAGCTGAACGAGAACCTGTTTGGAATTCGAATTCAGGACAACGGATCCAATCTCAAGTGACGGCGAAAACTCGACCGAGGTAATTTGGAACGGGACTGTCACGAAGACGGCGGCCCGGCCCTGCTGCGACGGCGTGAGCTGGACTGGCGTCGCCTCGAAGCTCGGCACGAGATGTAATCCGCCAACCATAAACGAAGCCGCACCGGGCGCGCTTGGCTTCTGCGGTTGAGAGGGAGTCATCCGGATGCTGCCAAAGGTGCCTCCTGTAGGCTGAATTTTTGCGATCTCGAAACTGACTTGCAAATTCATCGCTGGCTGCGGGTGCTGGGAAGGAGCCAGACGCATCGTAACGATTTTGGATGTGGGGCGCACTTGCAAGACGCCCATTTTGAAGGTCGGGGTCAACTGCATACTGGCGATCTCGAAGGAGAAAGTGAGCTGCACGGAGGTCTGCATGGCGCCAGCAGGTTGCGGCTTGGTTACGGCGGCTGGAACTTTACTTATGGGCGCGGTTGGGGTTTGGATCGGTTCAGGCATAGTTGCAGGAGTAGTTGTTTGCGGAAATACGGGCTCGTTGGAAATGGCGCTTGGTCCGGTAACCGCCTCAACGATGGAAGGCTCGGTCCCGGAGACAGGCATTTGGTAGGGAATCGGCTGCCCTTGTCCAATCGGTTCGAAGTCAATTGCTGCAGCTTCCTCATCGCCCGCGTCAACTTCGGCCGGCTCTTCTGCTGGTGCGGCGGACCTTGTGGTTAAATCAGTGATGGAGGGAGCTTCAGCCGGCTCTGG
>VBQB01000402.1 GCA_005887855.1 Verrucomicrobiota bacterium
ATCCGCGGATTCCTTTTTGCTGCCAAAGACGGGTGCATCGAGAAAATCGACACCGTGCTCTGCATAGGCTTCCTGCTCTCGCAGACTCGTCGCGGGAAGAACCGTGCTCATATCGATCGCGATCTGGCCTTCGCTGCTGCCACTTAGAATTCCTTTCGCGCCAAAAACAACTTCCTCGACGGCTTCCTCGTTACTCAAACAGTAGATGACAAGATCGACATCGCGGACGGCGTCCGCTGGACTCTCAGCTACGCGCGCGCCTTTCCTGGCGAACGGTTCACATTTTTCAGCGCTGCGATTCCAGACGGTAAGTTTGTAACCGGCTTTGAGAAGGTTAGACGCCATGCCGCTGCCCATGGTCCCGAGACCGAGATAGGAGATTGTCTTTATCATATGTGGACGTAAGCTCCGCTCTCTTTTTTATTATCGCCGATTGTAAATTCGCAGATGGCCGAAAAATCTTCTGTGTCGTGCCCGCCGCGCATCGCCAACCGATAGATTTCTTTGGTTACATTCGTTAGTGGTATGGCCACACCAGATTCGTAGGCACTCACTGATGCGAGATGCATATCCTTCTGCATCCAGCGCAACGGAAATTCGGCTTCGTAATTTTCGCTCTCGATTTTTTCCCGCTTCGACGCGAGAAACGGTGCGACCGCCGGCGTGCCGAGCAGAGAGTCAAACAGCATTTTTCGCGAGATTCCCAGCCCCTCGCCCAGAGCCATCGCTTCGGCGAACGCGGCCATTCCGGTGCCTAACAAAAGATTGACCACCATTTTCATGGAAGTTCCCATCCCGTGTCCGCCGGCGTGAACAATCTTGTTGCCCATGCACAGCAGGAGCGGGCGAATCCTCTCCAGGTCGGCTGCATCGCCTCCCACCCAAAAAATGAGCTTCGCTTCCGCGGCCGGGCCAGCGGAGCCGGTCACCGGCGCGTCGACAAAATGAACCTCGCGACGCACTGCTTCGGCGGCCATCTTCTTCGAGAACGATGGGTTTACGGAACTACAATCGACCCAAAGTGCATTTGACCGGAGGTGATTCAAAAATCCATTGGCGCCCAGAGCTGCTTCTTCGACCGCGTCCGGATGGGCCAGCATTGTGAACAGCCCGTCGACTTGTTCGGCGAGTTTTGCCGGAGAATCAGAAAAAGTTCCGCAGGGACCGAGCAGTGGCTCCGCTTTGGCGCGAGTGCGATTGAAGACGACCAATGGGTAACCATGCTTTTGTAAGTTTGCCGCCATGCGGCTGCCCATTATGCCGAGACCGATAAAACCAATTTTCATTTTCGTTTCCTCTTCAGGCTGTAGTTATTTCTCTTCCTTATTCGCCAGCCCTGGATCAATCAGCGCTAATCCAGTTTCTGGATCAAGACTCTTGCGCATGGCATTCGACTCAACCGTGACCATGACTTCGAGTGTAGGCCAGACGTGTGCCTCGAGGACATGCCCTGTAAGAATGAATTTCGTTAGGCATGGCAATTTCCTCAGCGAATGCTTTTCTCGATCAGCCGTTTGAAATTGTGCAGATACTTGTCGATCCGACGCGAAACGGCGCCGCCGAAGCTCGAGGTCAGCTTCAGGGTCACGCAAGTGCTCCGATGAGAAAGCGACGCAAAAGAAACGACACCCGCGGCGAAATGATCCAGAGCGCGGTGGTCGGCGAGAGTTCGCCAGGCGAGTCTTAATTTGCGCACCCGTTTGATCACAGTGATAAATTTTGGGTAGTCTTCAAACGCCAGCCAGCGCTTGTAGACAGCGGCGACCGGCGCCTTGACCGCGATTGATCCCTCGGCGGCGTCCATCGCCAGTGGTCTGGTCCCCTTCTTTGGCATCTGTTTGTCAGGCGTAAAACCGCGCGTATTCATGTTTCGAAAACGTGCGCCTCCAGCCGTCGGTAAAATTAAAGATCGACATGTTGAGCACGAGCATGGCGTCGTGCCTGCGCATACGCCGGCGGAAAATCTTACGTAGCGTGCGCCTGAAATTGTTTTCGCGTTGGTTGGTTTTCATTCTGTTAATTGTTTCATGCAAAATTTTAGACCCACCTCCGCTTCGCACCACGAAGCCTTGGCGGGATTTTGGAGTGCCTCTTTCGAGGGAGGAAAGAAGAGTGGCGTGTCGAGCTCTGAATCGTTAAACTTCCAAGGGTTTGATCGCCTAACGTAGACTTTTGGAGTCAAGAGAATGTTGAAGTCAGATCTTGGTTTGCGACGAGTTGCGCCGGCCGTTTGGCGGTACGGTCTGTCTATTTTATCTGTCGCGATCTCCACTGCCGTTACTTTCCCACTGCAAAGCTTTGGCGTACGAACCTCCCTCTTTTTTCCGGCCGTTCTGCTGAGCACGTGGTTTGGCGGCACAGGACCCGGATTGCTTGCGGTCTTGCTGTCGACTTTGTCCATCAACTTCTTCTTCACCGAACCGTTTCTCGCATTTCAGTTTAGCGCTCGGGACGTCCCTACCACGGTCGCATTTTTTTTCTCAGCGTTGGTTATTAGCTCTTGGAGCACCTCCCGCAAACGCGCCGAGAATCGCCTGCGCGACAGCGAATACGAGCTTCGGAAAGCGCGGAATGAGCTCGAAGCGAAGGTTGAAGAGCGAACCGCGAAACTGTCGCGTGCGAATGAAGAATTGCAGAGTGAGATCATTGAGCGCAAAAGCGCGGAAGAGAAGATCCGGCGCGGCAAAGCATTTCTAGCTGAGGGACAGAGAATCAGCCGCACCGGAACCTGGAGCTGGAATGTTGCCAGCGGAAAGGTTACCTGGTCCGAGGAGCATTACCGGATCTTTGGCTTCGATCCTGGGAAGACCAAGTCGTCTTTCCAGCTATTCATGGAAACGGTTCACCCGGAAGATCGATCATTTATTAAGCAACGGCTCGATGAAGCAATTCGCGAGAGAAGCGGTTTTGACCTGGAATTCCGGCTCGCGCTTCCGGACGGAGCTATTAAGCATGTCCAGGGAGTAGGCCGACCCGCCCTCGGGCCCTCTGGCGAAGTCGATAGTTACATCGGGACTACAGTGGACATCAGCGAGCGCAAGCGGGGAGAGGCCCTGTTCGCTGGTGAAAAGCGTCTTCTCGAGATGATCGCCACCGGCGTTCCGCTCAAGGAGATCCTGAATGTCCTGTGTCAGATTATCGAAGAGTACCGTCCCGGTACGCTTGCTTCGATTTTACTGCTTCGTTCCGATGGTCTTCATCTCGCTTCGGTGGCCGGCCCGAGTCTTCCCAAAGGATGGAGGCAGGAGATGGA
>VBQB01000005.1 GCA_005887855.1 Verrucomicrobiota bacterium
AACTGGATGAAAACCAGGTTCCAAATTTCGATGCAACGCGGATCTCCCTTGTTCACGAGCGCGCCGCGCGTGTCGCCGTCCGGCGTTAGATCGATATGGATCTCCGAACACGGGCCACACGGACCGGTGTCGCCCATCATCCAAAAATTATCGGACTTCCCACCATTGAGAACGTGAACAGCCGGATCGAGATCAGCTTCGCGAAACAAGTGCGCCCAGTAATCGTAGGCTTCCTGATCGAATTCACTCGGTTCACCCGGGCCGGGCTTGTAAACAGTCGCGTAAAGCCGCTGCGCGGGAAATTTCCAGCGTTCGACGAGTAATTCCCACGCCCATTCAATCGCTTCTTTTTTGAAATAATCGCCGAAGCTCCAATTCCCGAGCATCTCGAAAAACGTGTGGTGATAAGTGTCGAGCCCGACGTCTTCCAGGTCGTTATGTTTGCCGCCGGCGCGGATGCATTTCTGCGTATCGGCCACGCGCGCCGGAGTCCATGAAGGTTTTTGCTGTCCAAGAAAGATCGGCACGAACTGGTTCATGCCGGCATTGGTAAAAAGCAGATTCGGCGCGTCGGGCAGCAGTGACGACGACGGCACAATCGTGTGGTGTTTCTCGCGAAAGAAATCGAGAAAGGATTGCCGGATCTGCGCAGAAGTCATCGTGTCAATCTTAGGTGGTTGCAGCCAAGTTTCCTGAGAGCGAGAGGATTTCCAAATGGAAATATTTCCGCGCAAGGTCATCCTGATGCAAGGCAGACCATGAACACACGATCAAAGGCGAGCAGCTTCTCGCGCAGCTCAACTGCTGTGCGGCTGGATATCGTTCGGCACGCGATAAAAAGGCCGGATAAAAAAGTGCGTTTTAGCCGGAACGGCGCGATTCACATTGTGTGACTTCGGCGCCTCGGCAGAGACGCGCTCACAAGCTCGGGAGATTTCCAAGGAGCGCGAGACTGCTGATCAATTTTCCGCTGGCCGTTTTCCCTCGATGTCGGTCACATCAAACGCAGGGCCGAATCCCAATAATCTCGACATGTCGACTTCGCGGTCGCGGCGTTATTTTATTTTTTATCCTCGTCCAGCTTGGTCTTCACCGCAGACTCAATTTCTTCGTAGAGGGCCCGATCATTCTTTAGCGTTTCCTTCGCGGCATCGCGACCTTGGGCTAATTGCGTGCCTTTGTAATTCAGCCACGAGCCACGCTTCTCGACGATTTGTTTTTCAAGCGCAAGATCGAGAAGCGCGCCGGTCGATGAAATTCCTTCGTTGTACATGATGTCGAACTCGGCTTCGGTAAAGGGCGGAGCGACCTTGTTTTTCACAATCTTAACCCGGGTGCGATTCCCCGTGACGACGCCATCTGTCTGTTTGATCGCGCCGATGCGACGAATATCGACACGCACGCTGGCGTAAAATTTCAATGCCTTCCCACCGGGCGTCGTTTCCGGATTACCGAACATGACACCGATCTTTTCCCGAATTTGGTTCGTGAAAATGCAACATGTTCGCGCCTTTGAAATAAGCGAAGTGAGTTTGCGTAAAGCGGCGCTCATGAGCCGCGCCTGCGCGCCGACTGTGGTATCGCCAATTTCGCCCTCCAGCTCTGCTCTGGTGACGAGCGCGGCGACCGAATCAAGCACAATTACGTCGAGAGCATTGGATCGCACCAGCGTTTCGCAAATCCGGAGTGCTTCCTCACCGGAGCTCGGCTGCGAAACAAGCAGGTCGTCAAGATCAACACCGAGCCGTTTCGCATATGCTGGATCGAGCGCATGCTCGACGTCGATGAACGCTGCAAGTCCACCGCGTTTCTGCGCCTGGGCGATAACGGTAAGGGTGAGTGTTGTCTTACCAGATGATTCCGGGCCAAACACTTCGACGACTCTGCCTCGTGGAAATCCGCCAACTCCAAGCGCGCGATCGATCAAAATGTTGCCAGTCGGAATGACGTCGATGTCAACGATCTTTTCGTCGCCAAGTCGCATGATCGCGCCGTCGCCGTAATCTTTTGCGATTTGCTGAATCGCGAGATCGAGATTCTTGTTTCGCGCCACGGTGAGTTTGTCTGCGCCGGCCTTCTCTTCAGTTTTCGTCGCCATATCGAGATAACTCTAATTACTTCTCCGCCGACGGTTCGCCAAGCGGAAAAGCTTCGCTAGGAAAGCAAAAGGTCGCGAACTTAAGGTCCGCGGCCTTCGATTTCCAGAAAACTGGATCTTAAGAAACAGCGATTTTGCGCGGTTTGACGTGTTCTGCCTTCGGCAGAGTCAAAGTCACCACGCCCTGATCGATCTTTGCGGTGATCTTGTCTGCATCGATCGATGGATCGAGCTCGAACGCGCGCCGATAATTTTCTGAGCGCGATTCCCGATGAATCAACTTGCCTTCCACGCCGGGACGAGAACGGCGTCCGACAATTGTTAGCTCGTTGTTCTCGACTGAAATCTCGAGGCCATCTTTGTTTACCCCAGGCATCTCGACTTCGAGTGTATAGCCATCTCCAGCCTCGACGACGCTGGCAGACGGCGCAATGAACTGTTCGCTCTGCGCACGCTCAGTATCGCGATTTTCACGGACCAATGTGTTCATAATTAATTTCCTTTGCTTTCGCTTTTCAGAAAATTTCCAGCGGTTCCTACACGCGCCGGAGATTTGATTACTTGACCTCAATTTGCTTCGGTTTTGCTTCCTCGGCCTTCGGTAGTGTCACGGTAACGATTCCGTCCCGGTAAGTTGCACCGATCTTGTTTGCATCCACGCGGGTCGGAAGCGTAATGCTTCGCCGGAATCTGCCGATATAACGCTCGGTGCGCTCGGCCTTTTCACCATTCGAAGTCTCGCTTTTTCGCTCGCCGCTAATTGTCAACGTTCCGTCGTGCAGAGAAATTTCTATATCTTCCTTCCGCATTCCGGGCAGTTCGACAACAGCAACGATGTTGTCCTTGTCTTGGTATAAATCGAGTGCTGGCGACCAGCCACCAAAGAGCTGTCCATGCCGCGAAAAACTCGACCAAAACGGCAATTCGAGCAACGAGTTGAGATCATCTCTCAGGTTGCTCCAACGTTCCAGCGACGGCCATGCCATCGGTTCTAGGGGTTGATAACGTATTAGACTCATAATTTATAGTTTCCTTTCTAAAGCTTTTCTTGTTCTGCACGTATCTTCCAAGCTGCCGGTATGCCATTCGAAATCGCCTGAAAATATGTCTGGTAAGTTACAGTATTCAAACGACTTACTCATGATTAATGCCTGTTGGTTTCAAGCGTAATGTGTGTTGATTTGGCGCGGCAGCTTTCACATCGAATCAGGGAAATGTGTGACATGTTTGCACAAGCCTGTGTGCGAAAAGTTTTGCCGGAACCCATGGGCACAACTATTCGTCTTTTGATGGCGAGCTCACAACGAGACGAACGATTTATGCGCGCGGCTTTGGGCCATCATCGGGGAGCAGGCCGCGACCACGCAGAGATCGAGTGCCTCCGCAAGTTCGCTGCCCACGTGCCCGCTCGCGCTACACTCTACGTCACTCTCGAACCCTGTTCGACCGTCGGACGCACGGCACCATGCACAAATGCGATTATCAAGGCCGGCGTTAAGAACATGGTAGTCGGCGCGGTGGACGTAAATCCCCGCCACTCGGGTAAGGGTATTAGGCAGTTGCGAAACGCACGCATCAAAGTACGGAATGGCGTCTTGGCCGACGACTGCGCACGCCTTAATGAAGCTTTCAACAAATGGATCGTTAGCCGGCGACCTTTCGTTATCGCAAAATGCGGACTGAGTCTGGACGGCCGGTTGACGCGCCGCCCAGAGGAGCCTCGTTGGATCACAGATTTCGCGGCACGTCGTGACGCGCACCAGCTTCGCGCTCAGGTAGACGCGATTCTTGTTGGAGCAGAAACGGTTCGCGTGGATGACCCACGATTGACCATTCGCGGTATCCACCACGCGCGACAACCCTGGCGCGTTGTGTTGACTCGCTCAGGCAATCTGCCGCGGCGCGCTCGTTTGTTCTCTGACAGGCTGACCGCGCGAACGCTGGTGTACAAGTGCAAGTCTTTGACTGCCGTCTTGCAAGATTTGGGTGAAAGAAATGTGATGAGCGTTCTGATTGAGGGCGGTGGCGAGGTGCTTGGTCAAGCGCTGGATGCGCGTCTGATTGACAAGGTGCAACTTTACTTGGCTCCGATTCTGACGGGAGGACCGGTAGTTGCATTTCCCGGCCGCGGAGCCGATGCCACTCCGAATTCGATGCGTCTTGATCACATCTCCTACCAGCTGATTGGACAAAACGTCCGCGTTATAGGTTATCCCAAAAATTACGCCGCCTGAATAAAGCGAGAAACTTCTCGTCGTACCTCTTGTTAAATTATTGGGAGGTAAAATAAATGAATTGGAAAAGACTTCTCTTGATTGCACTGGTGGCAGGTGGATTCGCTTTCGCTTCGGCGCCGCGTTCTGACGCTGGCGTGTCGGTCGGAATTGGGTTCGGGTTCCCGGTAGGCTACTATGGGTATTATCCTTACGGATACTACCGGCCGTACTACTACCGACCGTATTCGTACTATGGCTCCTATTACACAGGGCCATCATACTACTGGTACGGCGGGCATCGCTATTACCGCCACCATCGTTACCATCATTACTACCGTCATCGGTATTAATTGAGTAGGGATGAAATCCGCTGAACTGGCTCGGGAAGCGATCGCGAGCCAGTTCTTTTTGACACGAAATAGCTGCGGGGTACTAGAGGTCCTGCCTATCGATCTTTCGACGGTATTCGCTGCTTATTTGTCTGATTTGGGCGACCCTGTGGGCTTCGCTGTGGCGCGGCCGTTTGGCTGTTGGGATTGGAATTCCTTCTTTAACTGTTGAATCAAAGCCGGCAGTTGCTGCTGCCGCTCGGACTCGACTTGGTGCCGGAGCGCTTGCTCCATTCTGCGGCGTTCCTGCATATAGCGGGACTCAAACAAATCGCGTTTCTGCTGGTCTAATAGGAGGCCAGAGTCGTGCAGAGCCGCCTCGGTTTCACGTTTGATTCGCTCGCGCCTTAGACTCTCTCGCTGGCGCATAATCTGGCGCTCTTCCGGACTCATTTGCATCCAACGCTCGGCATTTCGACGGAAAACCTGCTGATCTGCTGCAGGAAGCGAAAACCATCGTTCCCGCACGCTATTTCCCGGCGGGTGCTGGACAGGCCCCCCCCTTCGCCCGTTAGACCGCTGCGGCTGCGCCTGCGCGTGTCCCAAGGCGCAGAACGAAGCGAAGATCGACAACGTCGCGATTATTTTACAAAGTTGAGTTTTCGTCCCACAGGCTGTTTTCATCTACAGCGAGCAATTCATCCAGATCGGCGACGACCTCGTAGTCTTGTGGATCGATTTTCGCCACCACATCGGGCTCCCTGTCCGGAGATTTTTGCGACACAGGATGATGCGTGGCAACTATCACTCCCATTACGACAATTGCGAGTGCCGATGCCGGGATGAGTCTCCGCAAGCTAACCCACTTTCGCGCCCGCTGGAAGCCACTTGGTTCTTGGCGAACCTGTCTGAGCACGTTTCGAGCGAAGAACGGCGAAAGCTTGGGCTCGGCCGTGCGGCCGAGGAGATCCCACAAATCCTGGTCATCTTCACGTTTCATAGTCGTCCCGTGAATTGAACTACTTGCAGTCCTGAAAGTTGCGCTCGGAAGACGTTCCGAAAATCGAGACCTAGCCTTCCGGCGCTTCGAGGAAACCTTCGAGCTGCCGGATACGGGTCGGATGCCGCATTTTGCGCAAGGCCTTTGCTTCGATTTGGCGAATACGCTCCCGAGTGACCTGGAACTGCCGGCCCACTTCCTCGAGTGTTCGGCTATATCCATCGACCAAACCAAACCGTTGTTCCAGCACCTGCCGCTCGCGCTCTGTCAGAGTCTCGAGCACGTCCTTGATTTTCTCCTTTAGCAGAACAATAGCGGTCATGTCACTCGGGTTTTCCGCGCCTTTGTCCTCGATAAAGTCACCAAAATTGGTTTCTTCGCTTTCGCCAACGGGTGATTGGAGCGAGATCGGCTGCTGTGCCATCTTGAGGACCGCGCGGACACGATCGACCGGCAATAGCACCTCTTCCGCCACCTCTTCAGGCGTAGGTTCGCGGCCATATTCCTGGACGAGCTGCTTTTGCACCCGCATCAGCTTATTAATCGTCTCAATCATGTGGACTGGAATTCGAATAGTACGCGCCTGATCGGCGATCGATCGTGTGATGGCCTGACGGATCCACCATGTTGCGTAAGTGGAAAACTTATAGCCGCGGCGATATTCAAATTTCTCCACCGCCTTCATCAACCCCATGTTTCCTTCCTGAATCAAGTCGAGAAACGAGAGACCGCGGTTGGTGTATTTCTTCGCGATCGAAATAACAAGACGCAGGTTTGCTTCAACCATTTCGGTCTTGGCCCGGAGTGCCTGGCGCACCCAACTCTTCAGCGCCTGATACTGTTCGACGAATTCGTCGAGGGAAAACCAAAGATTCTCTTCCAATTCACGCGCTTTGGCCCCGAGGAGCAAACGCTTTCGGCGATCCTTCGGGCGTTCCGCAATCTCCGACCGCAAATGAAGTAATGTGCGATATGCTTCGTCCGCCAGATGAACAAATTCTTCTGTGACCTTTTGCTTAAAAAAGAATTGCGGATAAAACCTTTGCAACGAAGCCATCGCTCGTTGCAGGGACCTGCGTTGTTTGGAATTCCTCCTTGAAGAGTTGCGCGAGAGCTGGCAATACCGTTGGCTAATTGATGCGCTCGATTGTTCCACCTGTTTGCAAAGGCGGGGAAGCTTCTTCATGTAGCGTTCCCGGCTCTCGATTTTTTTGTCAAGAATAACACGATCAAAGCGTTCCCGGCCTTCAGCGAGTTTCTTAGCAAGATCGAGATGGGCGCAGGCGATAAAACCGAACTGGTTAATGTGCTTCTGCGCCATATTTTCGGCTTGCTCAATCCGCTTGGAAATTTCCACTTCTTGTTCCCGGGTCAGTAATGGGACCTGGCCCATTTGCTTGAGGTACATCCGCACCGGATCGTCGAGAATATCGAGCTTGGCTTCAGGTTTCTCTTCTTCCTCTTCCTCTTCGTCAGCGTCTTTTTTTCCGTCTTTGTAGCGATCGACTTCCGAAGCCTCGATAATGTCGATCTCCATTCGGCGCAGCCGCGTGAGGATGAGATCGAGTTCATCGGCGTCCGTGATTCCTTCCGGCAACGCCTCGTTCAGATCGTCAAACGTGAGGTAACCTTGTTCTTTCGCGAGCTTGATCAGTTCGCGAATGCGACTCTGGATTTCAATCGCCGAATGCAGCTGCGCTATTATTTCGCTCTTTGGCTTGGCCGGCCGAACGCCGATGCGCGTCTGCCCTCGGGCGATGCCGATAACGCGCTTGGTTTTGAGTGCCGGGACCTTCGCCTGCCTCTTCAGAATTCGCCGGATAGCCGAAGCTTTCGTTATTGAACGACGGCGAAGCTGTTTTGGCTTGGGTCGCCTTGCCGACGACCGTCGCATGCCTCCCTTTCGTTTCGAATGCCTGGCCAAGATTGCGCGGTTAAAGATTTTGACTGAGACGTTCGATTCACTGACCGCGGACCGACAATTAACCGTCGGCTACGCGGGCTGGCGAAAACTCGGAAAGTTCGTGGAGCTGTTCTTGCAGGTCAAGGATTTGTTTCTGCAAATTCACTACGTCGCCGGTGCTGAGCTGTGGACGTTTTATCCGATTCTGCGCCACTTCGAGTTGGCGGCGCAACACAGCTTGGCGAATCCCCAGCCACCATTTTTCCACCATCGTTCCAGCGTTGGGCGGCACCTTTTGCAGCAACCACGAAGAAACCAATGCTTCGTCTGGCGGGGAGAGTGTGGCCATAAACGCATTGAGAGAAGCCGCCTCACTAGGGCGCAAGTCGCTTTCGAGAACGCGCACCAGAATTTCCGTGTCCGGGACTTGCGGGAGAATTTCACGCCAATTTTGCTCACGAAGAAAATCCCGTGCTTCGTCGTCCCGCAGCGCCTTCGCGTTTCTGTTTCGGCAGGAGTGTTTCAAAATCCGAAATAGAGACACCGAGCCGGGCGCTCATTTTGTTCATCACCTCTCCGCGCAATAGCGGATCCTGCACCCGTGACACAGTCTCAGCCAGCTTGCGCGCAAGTTGCATCTTGGCACTTAAGGAATTCAAATCGGTCGCAGCGGCTTCGCGGTCGATCCAATAATCAAAAAAATCGTGCGCCTTGGCGATGCGTTTTTCAAACTCCTCTCTGCCTTCCCGCCGAACAAGCGAGTCTGGATCCTCGCCCACTGGCATCTCAACAACACGCACAATCAAATCGTTCTGAAGCAGAGCCTCGAGAGACCGCTCTGCTGCTTTTTTCCCCGCTGCATCCGCATCAAAGCAAAGAACCACTTCGTTCACGAAGCGTTTTAGAACCCGCGCCTGGCTCTCTGTAAACGCAGTCCCCTGCGGCGCGACCACATTTGTTATCCCGGCTTCAAACAAAGTGATCAAATCTAGCTGGCCTTCACACACGATCGCGCAGTTCGCCTCAATCAAAGCGCGCTTAGTCTTGTTCAGACCAAAAAGCACGCTGCCTTTTCGAAAAAGCGGCGTCTCAGGCGAATTCAGATATTTTGCGCCTTCCGCCTCGTTTTGCAGCATACGCCCGCTGAACGCAATAACTTCGCCGACATCGTTGCAGATGGGAAACATGATTCGCCCACGAAAGCGATCATACGATTTTTGACTCGGCATACCATCGGCATCGTCTTTGCTTTTAATCAAACCGCTCGAGATTAGATCGCGTACATCATAGCCGCGTCCACGCGCCCAACTGCCAAACGCATCCCACTCGTCGGGCGCGTAGCCAACTTGCCACCGTTTTGCGATTTCTGCCGTGATCCCACGCTGCTTCATGTATTTACGCGCTGGCTCGGCGAATTCCCTTTTGATCAGATTCTCGTGAAACCATGCGGCGGCTTCTCCGTGCAGCTGCAACAAGACTCGGCGGGATTCAACCTGTCGATCTTCGGCGCCGCTCGGGCCGCGCTCTTCGATCACCGGAATCCCAACACGCGCTGCGAGCTTGCGCACCGCCGAGGGAAAATCGATATGCTCGTAATCCATCACAAAACGGAAGACGCTTCCGCCCACGCCGCATCCGAAGCAGTGGAAGGTTTGTCGCTGCGGACTCACATGAAAGGACGGCGTTTTCTCCTGATGAAATGGGCAAAGCGCCTTGAAATTTACCCCCGCTCGTTTCAGCGGAAAATAGGAGCCGATCACCTCGACGATATCGTTCGCCGCGGCGATTTGTTCGATGGATTCGGATGGGATTGTTCCCATAGCGGATTCGATTTTTCGCTCGTTTGGACTGGGAAGCGATGTCAAACTTACGCGGTGTGCCGCCGCTTTCCAAATAGCAGGAAAATATTGCCGATCTTCGCCTTGATTTGCTGCTTGCTGGCGAAGGAGGCGGCTCAAGCGCGCGATATCATTCATAAAGGCGACGTCGTCGTGGTCCCACTGCGCGGCGAAGTTTCGCCCTCGCTCCTAATGTTTCTGCGACGAACCGAGAAAGCAGCTGAGAGCAGCGGCGCGTCAGCGATTATTTTTGAAATGAATACTTACGGGGGACGCCTCGACAGCGCTGCAGAAATAACGAGCGTGCTTAACCACGCCACCATCCCCACGTACACATTTATCAATTCAAACGCGGGTTCGGCCGGTTCGCTCATCGCGCTGGCGACACGACATATCTATATGGCGCCGGTGAGCGCAATTGGCGCGGCAGCGCCCGTTTTGCCGACTGGCGAAGACCTTCCGGCCACAGAGCGGGATAAAACCATTTCGTATTGGTCGGCTCTCATTCGTAGTTCTGCCATTCGTAATGGCCATAATCCGGATGTTGGCGAAGCGTTCATCAACAAAGACAAGGAGGTGAAAGTCGGGAACCGCCTGGTTCACGCAAAGGGAACTCTCTTAACCCTGAATGCGCAGGAGGCGACAGAGCGGATCGACGGAAAGCCGTTGCTGTCAGATGGAATTGCCGAGTCGATTGTCGATCTAACGAAAAAAGCCGGACTCAATGGCAGCGTCGTTTCGCTCAATCCGAGCGGCTTTGAGCAGCTAGCTTTTTGGATTACCGCGCTCGCACCATTACTCTTGCTCGGCGGCATTATCGGCGCGTATCTCGAATTCAAAATTCCGGGGGCGAGTTTGCCAGGAATTATTTCAGCGATCTGTTTTGCGCTATTTTTCCTCGGTCATTATCTGGCCGGCCTGGCCGGCTGGGAGGTAGTTGGGCTCTTTGTCTTCGGGATAGTGCTCGTTTTGATCGAAATCCTCTTTTTCGCCCACTCTACGATCGTTTTTGGCGTCGTGGGCGTTTTTCTTATCCTAGCGTCGTTGCTCTGGGCAATGATCGATCATTACCCTGGCGAAACATTTTTTCCGACAGGTCGCATGCTCGCTATGCCGCTGCTTAATCTCTTTATCGCGATAGCGGCCGCAGTAATTGTGATCGCGATTCTCGCTCGCTTTTTGCCACGCACAGGCCTTTATCGCCGGTTTGCTCTCATGACGTCAAATCCGCGAGGTCCATCGTTGGCCGATGCGCCCCACAAATTTGCGACAGCTCTCGCCCTTACGCCCGGAACGCAAGGGACCGCGATCACCGTTTTGCGACCCAGCGGAAAAGCGCGCTTCGCCGATCACGTTGTCGATGTCGTTACCGAAGGAGAGTTTATTCCCTCGCAAACTCCAGTCACGGTGATTCAAACGGACGGAATGCGAGTCGTCGTAAAGGGCACGCCGTAAGCCTGAATAGGCTTTAGCCGCCGGCCACTACTCGAACAAATTCTACGCGATCGCCTTCGGCTAACGATCGCTGCGACCATTCGCCTCGATGTATAGCGAGGCCGTTGTGCTCCACCAAAATGGACTGCGGCGGCAACTCATGGCGCTTCACCAGTTCAGCGATTGTTTCAGCGCCGCGCGCATCTACTTTTTCGCCATTCAGTGAAATCGTCACACGCCGCAGAGAGCTCGATCCCAATCTTTCCAAACCGGATCGAAACCGTGCTGTCGGAGGACCGCAGCTATTTCGGCTGGCGAACGCTCATCGCTGATCTCAAATTGCCCGGTCGCGAGCCGGTCTTCTCCATCTTGGAAATCGGGGCCAACGATTCGACCGCGAATGGTGCGATGCAAATGTTCGCTGCCCTGTCGAGTATAGCCTCCCGGCTCAGTGTGGCTGCCTGCGCTCATCATTGTCACGCCCAACAAAACAAGCGAATCACGGAATGCTGCCCGTTCGCGGGTGCTGAGGACAATCCCAACTTGCGGAAAGGTAATGCGCAGCGCGCAAACTAGCTGCGCCAATTCACGATCGGTTATCGAGAAGAGTGGCCGGAAACCGCCCGCCGCGGGCCGTAACCTGGGCAGACTCACGCTGATCTGCGCTTGCCAGCAGTGTTTGAGCAAATATTCCAAATGCGCTACGAGCGCGAGCGCTTCTTCCCGCCACGGCGATAATCCAAAGAGCACACCGATCCCGAGCCTGCGAAATCCGGCCCGATAACCGCGCTCTGCGCAATCAAGACGAAAATTAAAGTCACGCTTCGGCCCAGCAGTATGCATTTCGGCATACATCGCGCGGTTGTAGGTCTCCTGATAAACCACCAGTCCTTCCGCGCCAGCATCGACAATCGGTAAATAATCCTGCGTTTCCATCGGACCAACCTCGATCGAAATCGATGAAAAATCTGGCTGCAGTGCCTGGACGCATTCGGCAAGATAGTCCCGGCTCACGAATTTCGGGTGTTCGCCAGCAACTAGGAGGATCTGATGAAAACCTTGGTGAGCTAGATGATGCGCTTCGGCGACGACTTCGTCGACATCGAGGGTAACGCGAAGAATCGGGTTGTCGCGGGAGAAGCCGCAATATCGACAATTGTTAATGCATTCGTTGGAAAGATAAAGTGGCGCGAAGAGGCGCATCGTCCGGCCAAAATTCCGCAGCGTGAACCGGCATGAGGTTTGTGCCATGGCCTCGAGTTCCTCGTCGGATTTTCGCGCAATGAGTTCTTCGAACCGGTGGACAAGGTCCGATTTTTTGAGCGCCAAATTGTCTAGAGTTTCGATGAACGGCATCAGCATAATTTCGTGCGCGTGCGAGCGTTCGCAAACGCCAATCGCTCTCTCTGCTGAGGAGAGCATACGAGCCTGGGGAATTCTTGCGACGCGGACGCTCGACGGGAAAAAGAGACTATCGCCCATACAAATAGCGGCGGCGTCCGGTAAATCCGGACGCCGCCGTGGAAAAAGCGATTGTCAATCTTAAAGTGCGAAATTGACACCGCTACGCACCATACCAAAGTTGTTGGTCGAACCGTTCACAACGTTTCAGCTGAAATCATTGATCCAGCCGATGTGCGGCGTTCTGCGGACTTCTAAACCGCCGCCAAATTGGCCGATTCCCTCTGTCTCGGAAGGGCCCTGACTAGTGCGAACTCTAGTGATACGAATGACTTCGCTGGGAAGCTCCTCTACAGCGAAATGTGTCTTTACGCCGCCGCCAAAAATGCCGCCGCCACCCGCGAAGAGGTACGGCGCAAAACGGGTGCAAGGGATCGGGTAGCGTGGCGTCAGCGTGCCTAACACAGAACCCGCCGCGTGGCTCTCGTGTCCATTACGGGCGCTGAAAATGTCCGACGAAGGCGGTATTCCGATGAAGACACCGCGACATCGGCAAACGCACGTCTAGCGTCCATTGCCCAGCCTTCGATTCCAATACCAAAATAACGATGAAAGAAGTATGTGAGGTCGATACCGCCGCCCCTGGCATGGTCAGCCTCGAGGTAGCGGTCGTCGGCCCAAGAGTTTCCGGTAAACACGTAAGTGCCCCACAGACCCACGTTAAACTCGTTGTCCTGCGTACTATTCCGGGCATGGCGGCGGAAACCTATCGCAAGACAGATGAAGGATGGGTTTCTTCATAGCGGCGCTTTATAGCCAAACGCGAATTCGAGCGTCAACCTTAAAAATCCAAAAAAACCGCGCGTCGGGCATGCCAGCTTGGACAAAACGAAACGGCGGCATCCGGGTCATCCCAGGTGCCGCCGTGGCAAAAGCGATTGTCAATCTTAGAATGCGAAATTGAGACCGCTACGCACCATACCAAAGTTGTTGGTCGAACCGTTCACGACGTTCCAGCTGAAATCATTGATCCAGCCGATATGCGGCGTTATGCGGACTTCTAAACCGCCGCCGAATTGGCCGATTGCTTCTGTCGTCGAATCGCTTTGTTGAGTCCTGATAATCCCGTCGTTTACCACAACGTCTGTCCTTTCGCCGCCGCCGAAGATGGCACCGCCGCCAGCAAAGGCGTACGGCGCGAACCGCGTGCAAGGGATCGGGTAACGAAAGGTCAAGGTACCTAACACAGAACCCACCGCACGGCTCTCATGCTGCGTACTGAGGCTAAAAACATCGTTGTTAAGGTCGATAAAGAGATCGTTAAACTCACGTCTGGCGTCCACTACCCAGCCTTCGATTCCGATACCGAAGTAACGGTGGAAAAAGTATTTGACGTCCACACCGCCGCCCCAGGCGTGGTCGGATTCAAGGTAGCGGTCCTCTGACCAGGAATTTCCTGTAAAGACGTAGGTTCCCCAAAGACCGACGTTAAACTCGTTGTCCGCATACCATACCGGACAAGGCGGAGGAGCCACTTGCTTCATCTCCTTTCCGGAATAGGTCTCAGTACCGGCGAAGGCGACAGAGGTAACCATCGCGATGCCCAACAGGGCCAACATTAGTTTCTTCATCTTATTTCTCCTTCTGGTTAAGTTTTCCCTTCCAACTCCAACACTTTAGAGCGTACATGTCAATAACGAAGTTCGCCACTCCTGTGGATGCCGCGAGTTGATTACGTCGTCCAAAAGCGCAAGAATTTTTTTGCGCGTTAAGGCGGCTCAGGGTTTGAGTTCCACCCCGGTATTTGCATCAGTGATGATAAACTTTTCGTGGTGGAACGCGCGGTCGCCACGAAACATGAGCCGCCCCGCGTAACGACGCTCCAGCTCCACGAGCAACTCTTCGTCTTCCACTTTCAACCGTTTCAAGACATCCGGATTTAGGATCACACGAATTTCGTGGATACTGTCCTGATACTTGCGCATAACGGTATTCAATGTGCGGTGCAACTCCACACTTGTAGTCATGGAAGTCTTCACGACACCGCGACCGCTGCAGTAGGGACAATTTTCGTAGATTGTATCGCTGAGACTTTCCTGCGCGCGCTGTCGCGTCATCTCCATCAGACCGAGCGAGGAAATCGGCAGGACATGCGTCTTGGCCTTGTCACGCTTGAGGCGTTCCCTCATCAGGTTGTAGACCAGCTGCTGGTCTTTGCGACTCTTCATGTCGATGAAATCGCCGATGATCAAGCCGCCAACGTTGCGTAATCGAAGCTGACGCGCGATTTCATCCGCTGCCTCCAGGTTTGTCTGCAAAATCGTTTTCTCTACATCACGTCCACCTTTGTTGCGACCGGTGTTCACGTCGATCGCGACGAGCGCCTCGGTTTCATCGATCACGATGTAGCCGCCGCACTTAAGCCATACTTGCCGATGGAAAGCATCGTCGATTTGTTTTTGCACACCATAGGTCTCGAAAATCGGTGTCGCACCGTCATAAAGGTGAATTCGATTGCGAGCGCGCCGTGAAATCTGGCCGACCATTTCGTTCATCCGCTCGGTCGACTCGCGATCATCGCAGGTGACTTCATCGATCTCTTCGGTAAGAAAGTCGCGCACGGTCCGTTCAACCAAATCGGGTTCCTCAAAAACTCGGCACGGCGCGGGATGGTCACGGATCAACTGCTCGACTTTGACCCATTGATCGAGAAGGAAGCGCAGATCGCGCACGAAGTATCGCGCACGCTGTCCCTCCCCAACCGTGCGAATGATAACCCCAACGCCATCCGGAATATCGAGCTCACGCAAAATCTTGCGGAGACGATCGCGCTCCTTCACATCTTCGATTTTGCGTGAAATGCCGCTGCGATCACTGAACGGCATCAAGACCAAGTAGCGGCCGGCAAAACTGAGATTGGTCGTAACTCGCGGCCCCTTTGTCCCGATCGGACCTTTCGTGACCTGCACAATCACATCTGAGCCGACGGGATAAATATTCGGAATATCCTTTGCCGTGATTCGTTTTCGCGGCCGCCTGTTTGCCGATCGGTCGATTTCCTCGATACCGCTGTCGAGCGCGGCCGGAATAGCATCCCAAAAATGAAGGAATGCATTTTTTTCGAAGCCGATGTCCACGAACATCGCCTTCAATCCCATTTCGATGTTCTTGACTTTGCCCTTGTAAACGCTGCCGACGATGTTGCGCGAGCTTTTACGCTCGACGCTGTATTCCTCGAGGCGGCCATTCTCGAGCAGCGCGACACGAGACTCGAGTTTTTCCACGCTCAGCACGAGTTTGTTGCCGGTCTTGCGTGAAGAAAGACCTAAAATTTTCTTTACCTTGTCTATCATAAAGCTGGAAAGGTTGCGCGATCAGAAGCGAAATCGCCGGCGCGTTTTGCGGCAAAGTTTCTGATCGAAAGTTCATCGTGTTCCCCGACGACGCGGGGGCGGTGGGGGTGTTGGTGCGGGCGCCGGCTGACGCCGTGCTCCGAAGAGTCGTTCGAAAAAGTTGCGAGGACGTGGCGTCGCAACCGGAACCGCGCGCGCGACAGGAGCTCGCCGCGTCACTTTTCCTTGAGAGTCGGCTTCAGGTTCCACATCAGGCGTAGCGTCAGAACCTGCCATCTGCGCATCGGCATTTTGCGACTCGTCCGCATTTTCTTCATCATTGCTTCCGAGATTTCCTCCGGCATCGTGATACGTCACATCCTTGATCATCTGAAACGGATTGGCCTTATGCGCGGGTGAAAGCCAGGCGACCTTCATATCAAATTTTCCTTCATCCAGCGCCAGCGTGCGTTCGATAATCCGCGTCGCGATCGGCCCGGCAACACTGCCACCGTGCTCGCCACCCTGCACCATAACCGCCACCACATACTTGGGGTTCTCGAAAGGCGCGAAACAAGCAAACCAGGCGATTGTATCTTTATGGCCGCGATCCGTCGCCTGGGCTGTCCCGGTTTTTCCGGCAACTTGCACATTTTTCAGACGCGCTCTTCCGCCCGTGCCGCCGTCTTCGTTGACAACTTTCCAGAGTCCTTTGCGCACGAGATCGATTTGCTCGCGTGAAAGCTCGTTGCGCAAATCTGCCCGTACACGCGGCGTCTGCGGCACCGCAACTTTTCCGTCTTCGTCAAGAGCAGGCGAACCGTCCTGGTTTAAAACCTTGTCGACAAAGCGCGGGTAATAACAGATTCCGCCATTGGCCGCCGCTACATATGCCATCGCCAACTGGAGTGGCGAAACCAGCGTGTAACCCTGGCCGATTGAAACGTTCGCCGTTTGCGCTTGCGACCAGCGCTCTTGCGGATGATGTATTTGCATCCATTCTGGGCCGGGCAAATTGCCAGCCTGTTCGCCCGTTAGATGAATGCCCGACTCTTCGCCTAAGCCCAACATTTTGCCGATGGTGTCAATCGACTGGATCCCAGCAGCGTTGCCGTACTGATAGAAAAAGGAATCGCACGAGACTTTAATCGCATCGATCAGGCCAAGCGTGCCGTGGGTATAATGTTTTTCTGCCACCCAGCACTGGAAAAAGTGGTCGCCGTAACTGATGCCGCCGCCGCAATTGAAGCGCGCGTTCGCGAGATTCTTTCGCAAACCGGCAAGCGATGTGACGAGTTTAAATGTCGATCCAGGCGGTAACGCGCTGATAGCTCGATTCACCAGCGGGTCGCCTTCATCTTTTTGCAGCGCCTTCCAGTCTTTCGCTTTGATACTGGGGATAAATGTATTCGGATCAAATGACGGAACCGAGGCCATCGCCAGGACGTTGCCGTTGTTTGGATCGACAACAACGGCGGCGCCGCGACCCACAGCACGCAACGCCTCTTCGGCGATCGCTTGAATCCTCGCATCGAGCGTCAGGAAAACATTCGCACCTTGTTTGGGTGGATCTTCCCGTAAAACCCCGTTAATCACGCCTTTCGCATCGCGCCGCAGATAACGCACGCCGGGTTTGCCGCGAAGATATTCGTCCATCGACTTCTCGATGTTCGATTTTCCTTCCACATCACCCTGATAAAATGTAAATTTCTTTGCTTCCTCTCGATTGATGTCGTCCGGCGCGCCGACATAACCGAGGAGGTGCGCGGCGAGGGCGCCATAAACATAGGAACGCACCGGCTTGATCGCTATATCCACGCCCGGCAATCCGACATCGTGCTCGGAAAACTTCGCCATCGTGGGAAAATCGATGTCCTTGATGTAGGAAAATGGAACTTCGGTGTCGTTGCGATAGTGCCGTTGCAGCTGGCCGGCGTTGTAATCGCGGGCAATATCGAGATCATCCAGCCGCGGAATGATCCCGTCGTTAACGACCTTGATGATGTCCGGCTCCTTCAAATCTTTCGGCATCCCGCTGATGATCGCGCGATACTCTGTCAGCGGCGGCGAGCCAAAGCGTTCGCGATAACCCTTGACCATTTCCGGCAAATAAAAATCAACCTCATAACTCGCCCGGTTTTGGACTAGTGCCAGGCCGTTGCGGTCTTTGATCTCGCCGCGTACCGATGGAATGCGCACGGTTGCTTGAGAGCTGCCGCGAATTTGAGCTGTCCATTCGGTGCCGTGTGCCACTTGTATCCACCAGAGCCTGAGGCCAAGCGCGCCCATACCGATCAGCATGAGCAGTCCCAGAAACTGGATCCGCAAACGCGGGGTGATGCGGCGGTGGTTCATTCGAAACGATCCCTTTCGTTAAGATAGGGATAGGCAGTCATCCGTCCCATCCATTGTAAGAGCCAAAAGATGATCGGCGCCATGGCCATGGCGATCAAACCCGGCCCGCCGATTTGCCACCAAACTTCACCGGAGAAAACAAGAGAGCCGCGCCGGAATGTAATCATTAAGTATTGCGCCAGAATTATCAGCGACGTGCCAATGCCGCTCAGGATACAATGCACTTCCCACCGGCCACGGATAAAGAGCGGCCTTAGGCCATGCATAATTCCCGCCAGCACAGCGTAAAGAAGTATCGACCATCCCATTGAAATTTCAACTTTTCCCCCAATCACCTGCACGGTGAGCGCATCCAGCAGGATGCCAGCGTAAAGCGCGAGCGCCAGCATTAATGGGAAGGGCAGCGCCATTGCCCCATAAAAAACGATCACCGGCACGATGTAGATGTGGCTGTTGTAGAGCCAGGACAGCGTGGGGATGAACAATTCTCCAATCTGCGCGACCAGAACGATTACCAGCAGACAAAAGAAGAATATCATTTTCGGCCGGTTACCACGAAGACATCCTCAAGATGCGACAGATCGACCGCCGGCGTGAGTTGTGCCTGTCCATCCAACTCCCGCACTCGAAAACTTTTGACGGCGCCTATCAGCAGACCGGAAGGAAAGACACCGCCAACCCCTGAAGTGTAGGTTTTCTGCCCGGGCTTTAAGTCAGCTTGTTTTGACAGAAAATTAAGATTCAAAAGTGGATTCAGTCCTCCCGTCACGCGCTCCCCGGAAACGATCCCTTGTTCGCGTGTTCCTTCCACCGAAGCCGCGACCTTGCAATTTTCATCGGAAATCAAAAGGACGATCGAGATCTTCTCGCTGGCAGTGGTCGTTTTTCCCACCAGACCTTCGTCCGTTACCACGGCCATGTCAGTTTCGATGCCGTCTTCCTTCCCGCGGTTGATTGTGACAGTGTGCCACCACGTTGAAGAATCGCGCGCCACAACTTCGGCCGGCATCAATTTAAAAACCGAACGCTCGCGATAATTGAGCGCATGGCGCAAACGATTGACTTCGTGCTCGACGTCACGCAAACCCTTGTTGGTCGCTCTCAGTTCTCGATTTTCCACCTGCAGCGAAGCGTTCTCGCGCTCTAATTGGTCGAGCGACTTCAAACCCGTGCGCACCGATGTAATCTGCTTTTGCAATCCCGAGCCACTGGTTAGAAACGGCGCAATCACTCGATATACGCCGGCCTTGAATCGGCGCGTGCTCTCCGGCCCGAAGGTGAGAAAATATCCAAGAATGGCGCCAAAAATTAGCAGCGCGATGATGCTCGTGCGACTCATTGAGATTGCAGAGTTGCAATCTCAGATTTCAGATTTTTCAACCGGCATCGCGGTGCTGTCGATTTACCGCCGCCAATCTGAAATCTGCAATCTGAAATCGGCAATGTCTTACCGCCACTGGCGGTCTGCCGAAGCCACTTGACGCAAAAATTTAAGTTCATTGAGGCATTTGCCGGTCCCTTCCGCC
>VBQB01000396.1 GCA_005887855.1 Verrucomicrobiota bacterium
CATGTTTGGGTCTCTCGCCAGCCGAAGGATCGCCGCCGCCAGCGACGCCGCGTCGCGCGGAGCGAACAGGAGGCCGGTGCGTCCGTCATCAAGGATTTCCGCTGGGCCGCCGATGGCTGACGCGGCGACTGCTAGGCCGTACAACATTCCTTCGAGGACTACCATACCGAATGGCTCATACCAGCTCGGGACGACGATAATGTCAGCCGCCAGATACCACTCCGTCATCTGCGTAGGCGTGAGCCAGCCGGTGAAGTGAATTTGTTTCCAGTGCTGACGCAGCCGGCTCGGCAGCAGCCACGCTTCCATGTGGGCGGCAGGGCAATCGCGATAACCTCCGGCGAGAACGAATCGCACCAGTGGCAGCTCTTTCAGCACGAGACGCATCGCGGCGATCAGCTCGTGGATTCCTTTTCGTTCCACAAAACGACCGCTGAATAGTACCAGCGGGACGTTCCCTGCCCTACGGCCGGCTTTGTGCGGAACCGGGACGTAGTCGATGCCGTTGCCGACCACTCTGACGCGCTTGTCCACGTCCGGACAGTATTGCTTGAGCAACTCGCGCTCGCTGCGCGTGAGGGCGATGATGCGGTCCGCACAGCGAATCACCGCCTCTTGCCCGGTCCACTGCGTTAGACATTCGGGCGGACCTTGGCCAAGCTCGTATTCGGCGCGATCGAGCGAGTGGACGGTGTAAACCAGCGGTTTTCCGAGCTGCTCGCGAAGCGCCTGCGCGATGGGCCAGAGCCAGAACGAGTGCAGGTGAAGAATGTCGGGCTGCCACCTCGCGGCGACTCGAGCGATGACCTTAGCGTCCTGAAACCAGGAGACTTCGAAGATTATCGTCCCGCCAGCCCTGCTAGGCCGCACGCTAGCGCTGGTGAGCAATTGCGGTGCTGGCACCAAGCCTCCCACGGCAGTGCCAAGACCGCCGTAAATCAGAGGCGGGAATTCTGTCGTCAGATGTAGGACTCGCATCCCAACTGCTCTGTGCCAGCTTGCGCGCAAACAGCCCAGCGGACTTACGGATGTAGCTTGATCTGGATGTTGCGGAAGAGGACGTGCCCGGTGTGCGTTTGCAAGCCGATGAAGTGTGGCGCTACCGCCTGGCCCCGGTTCGGGTCGTTATCTACAAAATCGGTCTTTTGTTGCCCGTTGAGGAAAACAGTGAAGTGGTTGTCCTTGACACGAATCTCGAACTCGTTCCACTGGCCCGGACCATGCGCCACGACGCTCTCGTCGAGGTTTTGAGTGGCGATGTTGTAAATCGCGCCGGTGGTACGGAATTTCTTGTCCACGTTCTGGCCGGGGGGTGGGTCGCCGCGCCCTAGAGCGTCAATCTGCACCTCGAATCCAAAGTCCACGGCGACGAAGGCCGTGTTGTCATAGCCTTTGCTGTTCAAGTCGGGAAAGCGCAGGAAGATGCCGGAATTATCGTCCTCACGCCACGCCAACCATTGCAGCTTTAGGATGTAATTCGCAAAATTGATCTTCGTGTAAAACAGGCCTAGATCCGTGCCCGGCGCCGACTCCAGTCCGCCGTCAACGACGTGAAAACGTCCAGGGTTATCCCGGCCCGGCTGGTTCTTGATCGTAGACATTTGCCAGCTTGCGGTGGAAGCGCCGTCGAAGAGCAGCGTGAAGCCAGGATCGGCCTGTGCGAGCGGCTGCTTGAGATGGTCGCCGAGCCGCCGCGCGAGCGCGGTCCCTGTGAGCATCGGATTGGGCGAGCCGATGGTCGGGAAAAGCGCCGGCCCTGCCACATAGGTGTTCGCCACGTGGTGGAAGCGGCAATTTTCGTCCGTGACCGAATTGCCAGCACTGATTCCCATCCGGAGCGGCCCCGCTTCATGATGTGTCGTGCCCAGGGCGTCGCGACGTTGGACGAAAGGCAAAACGGTCGAAGCCGCCTGAGTCGCTGGGATCTTGAAAATCTGCTTCGGCGCCCCCTGCGGCGGATCGAAGACTTCATAATCCTGACCGTTGGCGAAGACCTGCGACCCGAATTCATCGAGTTCAGCCGACAGCGTCACTTTGTTGGTGGTGTTGTCTGGCGTCATCTCGCCGATGCCGCGGATGGTGATCACGACGTTGTCGTCGTTGGACTGCCGCAACGCATCGATCTGGTCCACTTCGGGAACCTTCTTGAACAACTCGGATTCTGAATCGGTGGTCGGCTTGTCGAGCCCCGAAGCCGTGATTTGCAGGTGGAAATAGCCGAAGTCGCCTGGCGAGTGTTGGAACTTGCCCTTGACGAACAACGCCGAGCACTGCAACGCCGCCGGCAGCCCCGATGGCAGTGCGCTGCGCGGGATGCGTATCGTCAGATTCGAGCGCAGATGGGCCAGGAGGTTCTGGCCGATCAGGTTAGTGTTGGGCAGGTCGGGGAAGGAAATGCGCGCCAGCCGGGTGCTCTCTATCGTGCCGAGCGCGATGATAACGACGCCGTCCTCAGGCACCGGCACCGACTGCTCGACCCCGAACTGTTTGAGCAGCACCGCGGTCACGACGGTCGCGCCATTTCTCTGGCCCGTCACGAGTCGCGTGACGTGCACGTCGGGCACGATCATGAGTCGCTTTTTCACGTCGTCGCCACCCGACCTGTTTTGGGCGACGCGGGATGCCTCCATCAACAACGGCGCGGAGCTGAACTTGTTTATGGGGAAAAAGCCGGGCAGCGGCGGCTTGCCGTGGACGGCCAGCGGCGCTTCCAATTTCAAAATGTCGGGCGGATTCGAGCCGACGTTGCTCAGGTGCAGCGGCAGTTGATTGAGCGGAATAGCGTGCCGGACATGGTTGTTTTTGATGCCGTCGGCGAGTCGCTTGCGCAGCGCTCTGTGCAGCTCGCCGTCAACGAAGTCGTTCGTTGCATCAGTGCCGATCTGCCGCCCGGCCTCGTCGAAATACTTTGTCTTCAGAGCGTTGACGACGTTCCCCGGCCATTTCGCGGCGGGCATCTCTTCGTCCAACAAGCGTGGCGACCAGCCGCCAAAGAATAATGAGCGTCCGCCGATCGTGTAGGCGAGGCCGGGGTATTTGAGTGCCGGGTCGGCTTTCCACGCGAGTCCCCACACCTCGCTGGGCTGGCTTTGGAGCGGCAGATTCTGAAAATGCTCTGGCAGCGAATGCCTTCCAGCTTCGAGCACCAGAATGCGGTAATGATTCGTCTTGTCCGCATAAAGTAGGTGCTGGGCGAGGACACCGCCGAAGCTACCGCCACCAATGATAATCGCGTTGAACGGGCGCGCGTCGCTTTGGGGGGTGCCATCCGGGCGCTGGGCGTTTTTGTCGATGCTGTGCAACGCCTCGTCGAGGCCGTTGCCCATGTATCTACCGAGAATATCGACAGTGAAGTCCGTCAATTGTGGAGTCTTGGCCGACGCCATTTTCTTTACCTCTAGTTATGGAATTGTTGACTGGGTTAACCGCAATCGAGTTCCGCGGAACCAGGAAACGCACCTCGCACGAGAGTTCTTTCCCCGCGTTGGTTGATTCGTGGTTCCCACTCGGATCTCGGCGATCGCGCCAGGCGGTGTCCCAGCGAAAGACCCAACCCCAGGAATGTCTTCAGCGCGGCTGAAGATTCGTTGAAACGTCGGGTGACACGGTCGAAAGGACTTTTACGTGCCCGTGCCTCACTATGTCAAGCTTCTTTTGCCCCTTTATCCGGCCACGCAAAGCTTTACAGCCGGTTACGATGAAGCTGCGACGTTATCGCGATGCACGAGCATGGGCAGAACGTAACTATTCGACTTGATAAGCGCGAATCTCGGCTTGCTGCGCGCCACGGTGTGGCACAGCGACAAACAGGGTGTCGCGTTCCGGAACGAAAAGTCCGGTGCGAGCGCCGTCTGCTGTGTTCACCCTAGCTGAGGCTGCATAGGTATTCGGATCAGTCTGGTCGATGATGTCGATCTTTCCCGCTCCGCAGATCGCGTATACACGATGGCGTTTCGTAT
>VBQB01000397.1 GCA_005887855.1 Verrucomicrobiota bacterium
CATCGACCTCGCATAGTCCGTTGCCGGCACGAAAAATCAGGTCAATGTAAACTCGGCCGCGTCCGGCTTTGGCGAGCCAATGTGGAAATGTCTTTTCAGTTTTGTATCCGGCGTGAGCGAAGGCATCGATGGCCGCATCGACATGGCGCGGGCGAAGGTACAGATCGAAATCTTTCGTTTGGCGCGAAATACCTGCATAGACCTCGACCACGTACGCGCCAGCGATTAAAAATGGAATGTTCGCATCCCGCAGTACCTCCATTGATCTACGATAAACGTCATCGCGTTCGCCATTCACTTTTGCGCGCGATGTCTTAGCGGCCATACACCATCATAACGCAATCGAACCCGGCGGCACGTGCATTGCCACCGCCGTAGAGCTCTTTGTGCCCCCTGCAAAAGCGTCCATTGGGGCTGGCGGTTTCGTTTCTTTAAGACGATGGCTAAGCGAGCGCTGCGAATCGCCGCAACCGCGGATCTTCATTACGGTAAACACTCGCGCGGGACGTTGCATGAAGCCTTTGCCGAGATCTCACGCTCTGCTGATCTGCTCCTGTTTTGCGGCGATCTCACCGATTATGGACTTCCCGAAGAAGCAGAGGAACTCGTCGCCGATATTCGCGCTGCAGTGAGAATTCCAATGCTCGCGGTTCTCGGGAACCACGATTTCGAATCGGGGCAGTCAGAATTGGTTTGCAAAGTTCTCGATGACGCGGGCGTTAACGTGCTCAACGGCGAAGCGATCGAAATCGCAGGGGTCGGGTTCGCGGGTATCTCCGGCTTCGGCGGTGGTTTCGGCCGGCGAATGCTGAACGCGTGGGGCGAACCGCTGATTAAACAATTTGTGCAAGAATCGATTACTCATGCCGTTCGCCTTGAGCAGGCACTTGCAAAGCTGCAGACGGATCGGCGGGTTGCGGTCCTGCATTACTCTCCAATCCGGGCCACGCTACAAGGGGAGGATCCGGAAATTTTTGCTTTCCTCGGCTCCAGCCGGTTGGAAGAGCCGATCAATCGATTTCGTGTCAGCGCCGTCTTTCACGGTCATGCCCACAACGGCATTCTTGATGGTACGACTGCGACTGGCATTCCCGTTCACAATGTATCCGCACCGGCGTTGCAAAAAACCGGGAAGCCTTATCGAATTGTTGAATTGTAGCGGTCTCGAAAGGTTCGAGGTCACGTTCTTTCGGCGACGTCGCCAGAAATGTTCAATCCTTGTACGGATCGACAATGTCGCGTCCGGCCATGGCAACGCCGAGCGGACGTAACGTGTGCAAAATTCGAATCGTGCCCGCATGAGCCGCAAGCACGTCGCGAAGGCGCCGGTAAGCTTGCGGCGCTTCGTCCAGATCGCCGCCGCGCAAAACAACTCCCTTATCCGCGATCCATTTCATCATTTCGTCATGCCTGACGAGTCCTTCGCGTCGAATCCTTTTCTTACCAACTTTTTCGAAGCGGCCTTTCGCCGCGGTGCGCGACATGATTCGACCTGCACCATGGATCGTCGAAAAGAACGCTTCGCGCGAAATCGGCGAATCGATTCCTTCGATAATCACGGCGTCGTCGCCCATACTGCCACCGACGAAGCACTTCTGCCCCGGGAACGCTGGTGTTGCGACCTTGCGCACCACCCAATATTCCTCGCCATTATGTTTTTCCCGCGCCCAGCGTAGGCGTATCGACCTGCCAAATGCATCCCAGCGAGATAATCGTGACCTAGCTCTGACTTTTCATCGACCACGGTCGGCGGCACATCCATTCCCTCTTTGCCCCCAGCCTTCTTTAAAAAATGCGTCGCGGTTTTGTGTCCAAGGCCCCGCGACCCAAAATGCACACCAACCCAGATGCGGCCCTCCTCATCAGCGAAAAGATCGACATAATGATTTCCACCGCCGACCGTGCCGAGCTGATCCTCCGCTGTCGATTTCAACCCGCGCATCGGTTGCAACTCCCAGACCGGATCATCAAACAGCTCGTGCTCCACACGTGTCTTGCTTTTGCGGCCAACGCCAAAGGAAATGTCGCGCACCACGTCGTCCATGATCTTGTTGATCTTCGGTTCGACTTGCTCGCGTTTCGCGTCCGTCAAAACCGCAAGATTGCCGCAGGCGATGTCGAATCCGACTCCGCTTAGCGAAATCTTATCTTTGTAGGCGACAACGCCGCCAATTGGTTGCGCATAGCCCTTGTGACCATCGGCCAAAAGCACGCCGCGCTCCCCGCCCGCCGCGACACAGGTCTCAATTTGCTTGATCGTCGCCTCGTCGTGTCCGCCAAAGATCTTTATATTCTCCGCTGGACTCTCCATCGCTCTACAATTTAAAGCCGAAATCTGGGTAGTGCACGCGCATCACGTGCTGCTTTTGGCCTCTCACCAAACAATCTTTTCGGCGACAAACCTTCGCGACGGCAAGGCACCGCAACGGGCGCTACCCAGAAAGCGCCTTCGTGGCGATAACGCGCCATGCTTCCACATCGGCGCGGTTGCACGTGGGCGAAACGCAACGGACCGCTTTGATCGAATCAAAAACCACCGTCGAGAACGGCAGCTTGATTGATCCGGCTAGTTCGCGCCGCGCTGGGATCGGCATCTTCTTGTAGAGCATGCTCAAGTGCGGCTCGAGCTGGTAATCAGACGGAGTTTCTGATGCTTCGCGAATTGTTTCGTTGAGCTGCTGCAATTTTGCGTTCGACCCGAATTGGACAAAAAGCGTTTTCGTAAATTCATCGGACTGACGCACCTCAAGCACTTCCAACTGGATCGGTTCGCAATCGATTGCGGCTCGCGAGAGGATCTTTTCGATTGCTCCCGAGCGATTTGATCCGACGTAGATCGTCAGATGCGGCTCGAAAACAGGCGTATCATGTTTCCCCGCAAGATCGGTAATCATTTTTTCAAAGTAGCCGCGCGCCGGTTCAGCCGGCATCAGCCAATAGGCAATCGCAATGTGGGGCATGCCGATCTCGGAATTATCGATCTTAATTGGGCAGATCTGGAACGGGCTTGCTAACGCAGCGCATCGGCTTGCCTATCGAATTTGCTCCTTCTGTTGGGGCAATCTGCGCATCAAATTTAAGAATTTCCCCTTGCTCTGGACAAGACAAAATGATTCGTGCCTATCGACCCCGTTTAAAGTGGCGCGCGGCAGCATGTGGAGCAGATTAAGGTGTGCACCAGATTGCGAGCAGCTCTGTAGATTGGAATGCCCTCCGCGAGGACTTCCCGATCCTCC
>VBQB01000006.1 GCA_005887855.1 Verrucomicrobiota bacterium
ATGGCTTCGCTGAAAGCCCGTTCGTAATCTTTGAAAATCTGCGAGCGCGAAAGATGTCGCATGACTTCCTGATCAGAGGATCGGGGCGCGTCTCGTTTCCTCATTACGCCTTTCGAAGCGGTACGCCTAACCGCGTGTCGCGTTACCGCGCGCATTCTAAAAAGCGAACCCCTCTCAATGGCAGTTGTCCTGATCGCAGCCCTTGGGCGATGTATCCATTGCCGAACGTCTGCTGCTTAACATCGCGAGTCTGATTTGCGGGTGAAGCGCGGAGCTGCCGGAAAAGCGCAGCTCGACATTTAGAGCCTTTATGTCGCTTGAAATGAATCGCGCTGCTTTGTTTGGCTGTTGGCTGCATTTTTCGTTACGGGACTTTTATACAGACTCCGCTCGTCTCTCGGTTCGCTATGCACTCGCTCGTAGCCATTGTAAGCGGGGCCCACGATCATTGCCACCGCTGCAGTGTCGATTCAGTTTACTACCTGTTCGAGTGCGCGATAAGTAGCAGCGATAGATCCGTTGGATCCGTTCGCGTCGAAGCGCCGAGCAGTTCCGTGAGGCGCGACTCGTACGAATCGCACGTGGGACATTCGCCATTGGACTTGACCCATTCGGGATGTTGGATCCGCAGATCGTCGTGAATCTGTTGCTGGAGCTCGGTGTAGGTGTGGATTCCGTGATACATGGATATTGTCCTTGTGAAAGATTCAAGTATGGCGCGGGACGGTTCCGACAAAGGGCTCGGCAGAATCGCCGACGAGCGTTAGCGCCGTGAGCGCGCGGTACGGCCAAGTGAGCGTACTTTCTCTCATAACGTAGTCTTTCTGTTTTTCTTGTCCGAAGACTATGTAATTTACCTCGTCGGTGAGTGCGCTCTGGGCGTATTTTCCGAAAGATTGACCGTTTCTTGTCGCGCGAATCTCCGACTCGAGAGCAGCGGGGCGGGTTTAAATCGATATTAACCTGGCTCTATCCCGTGAAATACTTCGCGGCGAGGGATTGCGCGCCAGGACCTAACACACTGCCCGCTGCCTTGCTGCCCAGTAGCTTTTGCAACAAAGATTTCGCTTCATTTTTCTCCTGCTCCGACACATCGGCTTGATTGATCGCAGTGATCACTTTCTCCACCGCCTCCGTAATCATCTGCTGCTGCGGAGTGCCCCGTGCGATCGGCGCTTGTTGCTGCCGAGGAACGGTGGTTCGTCGGCTCTTATCGATAGAGATCCGGATCGGGGGCGCAACGCCGGCTTCGAGCACTTTGATTCCGAAGTCGTTTATCTTGGCAAAGCCCGACAGCAGGCCCATTCCGCTCTGATCTTCGAGAGGGGTCCAGTCGACGAGGCGATGCTCTGAAAGCTGGGCCACGGCGCGCAGCCAGTCGCGCCGATTTATACCTCCTGGCGGCGGGACCGCCTGCTCAGCGTGGCCGAACGGAATGGATCCTTCGCGTCGACGTTCATAGAGAAGCCGCAGCAGGCGTCCTCTGACGACGGAATCCTTCATAAGATTTGCCAATATGGTCTGTATTCCGCGCACCAACAACTCAGCTTGACTGGGAAGGAAATGGGTCGCGTCTAAACATTTAACATTTAACCTTCGGTGACGTGAACCGTTGAATCGTTGAGTCGTTGAAGCGGGACCAAAGAAGACGTTAAGGAGGCGCAGAAGGCCGAAGTGAAGTTTCGTTCTGAGAAGCGGCAGTATGAAAGACGAACACGCACAATTGGAACTGAAAAAATGGGGTCGCATCTAAACTGAGCGTTGCCCAAATGGAACACAGGGCTGTGCCCTGTGCGGCCAGCGGACATTCTGTCCGCTGTGCGGGGTTCAGCGGAGTAAAACTCCGCTAGCGGCACAGACTGCAAGTCTGTGTTCCTTTTCGGCAACACGCCCTAAAGATTTAACATTAAACCTTCGGTGATGTGAACCGTTGGATCGTTGAAGCGTTGAAGCGGTACCAAAGAAGATGTTGAGAAGGTAAGCAGTTGAGACGTTGAGAGGCCTACCAGAATCTGAAACGCTGGTCGGAGTTCAGACGTTAGAGGTCAGCGTCTGAAACGGGAAACGTATGCGCAAGTTCCCTTGTGCAAATCGCCACGGGCTGATAAAACGGCGACCGTGATCAGGAAGATTATGACCGACAAACCCTGCGGGAATATGTACGCTGGACGCTGCACACGGTAACGCTGCAAACCCAAATGAAATTTGCCAGAACTTGCATCGCCCTCGCCGCGATTATCGCGCCTAGTAGCTTCTCAGGACAAGCGACATCCCAGCCCAAGCAATCAGAAATCGATTCGGCCGATCGGCTCTTTCAGGTCGGGAAGTTTGCCGAAGCTGGCAAACTTTACTCGCAAATCGCCGCTCAAAATCCGAAGGACTATTCCGCAACACTCCAGTTGGGTCGCACTGCATTGCTTTCCAACCGGCTTGACGATGCGCAGAAATGGCTGGAAAAGGCCATAACCCTGCAGCCGGGGAATGCCGATGCAAAGGTCATGCTGGCCGAGGTGTTTTATCGCCGCGACGATTTCCAAAAGGCAGCGGCTTCGCTGAACGGCGTCGATGTGAGCAGCAACAAGCTGATTATTGAGCAGTATCCGACACTGAACGTTGCGAAGTTGGAGAGCTTCAAGGGCCAGACGCCCTATGAATTACATGGCAACGGAACAAGTACGCGTCTGAAGTTCGTAAAGACCGATCCGCTGCCGGTAGTCAGCGTGCGCGTAAACGGCGGCAGCGAAGTCACCTTTTTCATCGATACCGGGGGTTCGGAGGTCGCGCTCGACACGGACTTCGCCAAGGAGCTTGGCGTCCCCCAATTCGGCGGCGTTCAGGGCACATTCTCCGGCGGGCAGCACGCTCAAGTCCAACTTGGCCGGATTGAGTCACTCGCAGTCGGCGACTGGACGATCAAAAACCTGCCGACAGCAATGCTTCCCTTGCGGCAACTCTCGAAAGGATTCGGCGTGAAACAAATCGACGGAATCATTGGGACCACTCTGTTTTACCATTTTCTGGCGACCATGGATTATCCACGCGGCGAGCTTGTGCTGCGTCGGAAAACGGCCAAGAGCCTGGAACAGTTTACAAAATCGCCAGTCAAGAGAGTCGCAGTTCCTATCTGGATGGCGAGCGATCACTTCATGGTGGGCTGGGGTCGCGTGGAGACGCTCCCACCTACGCTTCTCTTCGTTGATTCAGGACTGATGGGCGCGGGTGTTAAACTGGCGGAGTCGGTTATCAAGGAAGCTGGGATGAAGCTCGAGGAAAACAAAGCTACCGAAGGCGCCGGCGGAGGCGGGAAACTGAAAATCGTGCCGTACACCGTGCATCAACTTTCCTTTGGAGACATTAAGGAAGACAACGTCCGCGGTCTCTACGATGGACCGTTCCCGTGGGAATACACTTTTGGTTTCCACCTCGCGGGCATGGTCGGCCACGACTTCTTAAAGCCCTATGCGGTGACCTTTGACTTTCAGAACATGCAGATTCTTCTACAATAGAAACGCTGACTCCAACGCTCGCGAGACTGTCATGGGTCGCAGACCCGCCAACCGATGCCACGACTGACAAGGTCACCCATCTTTAGCCTCACCCTGGCTTTGATGCCCACTTAGCTATTAGTAAGGCCGCATCGAAACTTCGAACTCCGAAATCCTTCGCGAGCAGGCGGGCTACAGCAAGAATCGCAGGCGGCTACAACTGCAAATCCAGCGGGACAATCGCACCGCGTTTTGGCAATGTGGCTCGTAGAGTGAAGTTCGAATTAACCAATCACGCTCGCAGAGCCTTAGCAGAACGCGAGATTCCCGCTGAATGGATCGAACGGACGTTACAGGCACCTGAGTTGATCTTCCAGACCCGAATGACGCAATGATCGAGCGCTGTTTTCGACGGATTCCTGAATTTGGCGGGCGAGTCCTTCGAGTGGCAGTGAACAGGACAGTTGAACCGCAGCGAGTGGTGAGTGTATTCTTCGATCGCAAAATGAAGGGCAAACTATGAGATTGCACGTGGACAAGGAAGCCGACGCGCTCTACCTCCGTCTGGACGACTCTAAGATTATTGAGTCGGAGGAAGTCGCGGGGTGATTTTCGACTACAACGAAAAAGACGAAGTGATTGGGATCGAGATGCTCTACTTGTCCAAACGGACGCCGAATTTAAAGACGACGGCGCTGGAATTCGAGTCGGTGTAGGATCGGCAAGTAAACGCGCAGGCCGCAGTCACCAATAGCTCCGAAATTCTTCGCGAGCCAGCGGGCTACAGCAAGAATCGCAGGCGACACGCCCGCCGCTACAGCTGTTTAGCTCGTCCATCGTAAGCGGCTTACGATGCACCTGGACTAATCGTTATTGAGAGAGACTAGGCGGGAAACCAACTGGGGTCGCATCCAAACTCCAAAAGCCTTGTCGCGCCGCGACCCTCCGCGGCTTGAACCGTCTACCCAGCGCTGCCCTCGCGCTGTATTGATGCTCCGCTTGCCCAGCTCCGCACCGCGACCCTCCGCGGCTTGACCGTCCTGGCGCTGTGTTCTGAGCCAGTTCGGACGCTACTTTTTCTCCAAACGCGAAAGGAACGCTTCGTAACCTTCATCTTTCATTCGTTCGATTGGAATGAAATGGAAGGCGGCCGAGTTAACGGAGTAAGTTTGTCCGGTGGGCGATTTCGGGTCGGGAAAGAGATGGCCTAGGTGCGCGTTACTTCGTTTGGCGCGCACCTCGGTGCGCTGCATATCGTGCGAAGTGTCCAGGTTCTCGACGAGGAGATCTTTCGAGATCGGTTTGCTAAAGGCGGGCAGGCCGGTGCCGCTGTCGAATTTGTCGAGCGAAGTGAAGAGTGGTTCGCCGGTAATGACATCGACGTAGATGCCGGTGCGCTCGTTATTCCAGAACTCGTTTTGAAAAGGGGTCTGCGTGCCACCTTCCCGCACGACGAAATATTCCTCGGCCTTTAATCGGTGTTTCAAGACGGCGTCGCTCGGGACCGGCCGGTTCGGATCGAAACCTGTGGTCTCCTTTTTCTCTTTCTGCGCGAGAAAGAAGAAGTAGAGCCCACCGGCGATGAGCACGACCGCGATGCCGACACCGATGTACGTGCTGAGGGTCGATCTTTCCTCGCTGGTGATTCGGCCCCCGTACATCAGATCGCGATCAATGTTATTGAAGCAGAGATTGGCCACATCCGTCACTTATTTTTTTCAACAGAGGGAGGACTGATTGCGGAAAGAATAATCAGAAGAGAAGAGGTCGTGATCCCGCCTCGCGATCACCAGCACGCGAGGCGCATGCGCTTCCCTTCACGGATTGTGAATTGATAAAATTAAAAGCAGCCTTCCTTCCAGCATCGTGAGAGGTCAATCAGGAATGTGCCGCGCCCTTCTATTTTCAAAACCAGGCGCCCCACCACAATAATGAGAAAGGCGATGGCGAAACGGGCCCAGCCCGAGAGTGCAATATCGGTGTATCTCTTCAAGAGCGACGCTGTGAGCGGACACGCTGAAATACCCGAGAAAAGGGCGAACCAACCGTTTGTCAGCGGTAGTGGCCCGAGTTTTATCAGAAGCCCTAAACCGCCGCCACCTGCGATGATTGTCCACGCCCAGGCCGCTAACCAACCAAATGTACGGCCAAGTTTTTGGCCCCATATACGCTGAGTCGTTTGTCCCATATACCAACAATTACCAAACAATAGACGTGCAACATCGCCCCGGTTTCGCGTTTTCCCAACCCTCACCTCCGGCTTCCCGTCCATGTCGTCCGCTCCCGCGATCTCCATTGTGTCGAGATCGGAAAGGGTCGGTCCTCACTTTTAACATTTAACCTTCGGTGACGTGAACCGTTGAATCGTTGAAGCGTTACCAAAGAAGATTTCGCCGCGTCCGCTCGGTGAGCCTCTCGGCGATTAGAACCGTGAGATTACTGGAAGCGCAGGCAGAGGCGGAATAAGGTACGGCATTCCTTGTTACCGCACATGACAGAATGGAATGCTGCCGAGTACTATCGCCGCTCGTCGCTGCAGGAAGCCATGGCTCAGGAAGTACTCGCTCTACTCGATCTTAAGGGTTTGGAGCGAATCCTTGATGTCGGATGCGGCGATGGAAAGATCACCGCGGAAATCGCCTCTCGCGCCCCGCAAGGTTCGGTAGTCGGGGTCGATCCGTCACGTGACATGATTAGCTTCGCTCAGAGCCACTTCGGTCCGACAACGCGGTCCAATCTTCGATTTGAGGTGGCGGACGCTCGTTGCCTGCCCTTCAAGAACGAGTTTGATCTCGTGGTTTCTTTTAATGCGCTGCACTGGATTCCCGAGCAGGATGCGGCTCTTACTTCCATCCACTCCGCCTTGATTTCCGGTGGCAAAGCGCAGCTTCGGATTGTCGCGGCAGGTGCGCGCAAGAGCTTGGAAAATGTCGTGGAAGAGACACGTCGAACGTCAAAATGGAGCGCTTACTTCCGGGATTTTCACGATCCTTATCTGCACCTGACATCAGACGAGTACGCAGCCACGGCAGAGCGTAATGGCTTCCGGGTGCTGCGTGTTCATACCAAGGATCATGCGTGGGATTTTGGGTCACGTGCGGCATTTTCCGGTTTCTCTGCGGTAGGCTGCGTCGAATGGACGCGCCGTTTGCCCGAAGCCGAACGGCCGGAATTCATCAACGATGTTCTGGATCGCTACCGAGCAGTAGCCGCCGATGGCAGCGGGGAAGAAAATACCTTCAAGTTTTATCAAATGGATATTAGCTTGCTCGCAATCTGACGAAAACTCCGGCCACCTATCCAATTGGATGAAGAAAAACGGAGGTCGCGTCTAAACTCGATGTCTCGATACGTTTTGGATCACCATTTAGAAGGCGAGAAAAAGCGACTCGCCTTGATGTCGCAATTACTTGATCCGATGCATCGACGCGTTCCTCGCTCAATGCGCCGACCCGAACTGGTGGACCCAGACGATCGCATTTACTGCCGTTCACGCGCGTGCTGCGGGCAGCTGATCGGACATGAAAAGGAAATCGCGTCCGCGTCCAACTAAAAACCGTGTTCCGACCTGGAGGATGAACCTGGGGTAAAGGTTGGCCTATCGCGAACTTGCACTGTGGCTCCGCTTTGCGAAGTGGACTCCTCGACGACTGATTCGTCGCGCGAGGCACAACCCGAGATCAGGAATGCGATCGCTAAAAGCGAAACGGCGTACGATGCAAAACGCGGGATCATCGGGACGAACCTAACCAGCAACACGTTTGATGCAAGTCGCTGTATCAGGTATGCCTACATCTGCAGCTACGCGTGGTTTCCGTCCTCACAGGTGGAGCGGTGGGACCGGGACCCGCTCCGGCCATATTCGCGCCCGCTTGAATCCACGCGCCGCAAATTCTGCGGCTGACACAGCCGCCACTACAGCATGCTCGCTCATGCATCGTAAGCCGCTTACGATAGATGCATAGCCGGTTGCTTGCTTCCAAAGTTCAGCTCAAGATCGGCAATCAGTGATCGAGTCTTGGTCAGATCGTCCGCGGCGAGAGCCGTAACACTCGGTTTCAGGCGACGGTCAGCGGCCCGTCGAAAATTGTCAGACTGATGACTTCCGTGCGCGCAACGTGCGGGCCGTGACGGACGCCTTTGGGCGCAAAGAACAGCGCGCCCGAGGTGTAGGTGATGTCGGATTCCTCCCATTCGCCGGACAGGACGTAAGCCCATTCGTTCGCATCCGGATGCGTGTGCGCTGGGATTGTGTATCCGGCCTTGAACTTGCGCAGCACCACCACTCCGCCGCTGCTTTCGTGCTTGTGCAAAATCATCAGCTCAACTCCTTCATACGGACCGGGCTTCCAGGCTTTGTCTTTGCTCAACGCGACGTAGGGAAACATGACTTCATCGAAGCGGATCGCGCC
>VBQB01000007.1:0-13121 GCA_005887855.1 Verrucomicrobiota bacterium
TGACGATGCGCTGGAATTTGCGCGTCATTTCTTTCGCGAAGGCAAACCCGTGGCAGCCATTTGTCACGGACCGCAAGTGCTGATTAGCGCGGGTTTGGTCCACGGCAAGACCATGACTTCGTGGCCGGCGATCGAGGCAGACTTGCGCCACGCGGGCGCAAAATGGGTCAACGAGGAAGTCGTGGTGGACAACGGACTGGTGACGAGCCGTAAGCCGGATGATATTCCGGCGTTCAACGAGAAGATGATCGAGGAATTCTGTGAAGGCCCTCATGAAGCCATGACCACGGCGACTTCTGCTGTTCTCGAAACCTAGCAGCGGGATCGCGACGATAAACGGAATGTAGGGCGTCTGTGCCAGGCGCCGATCTAAGATTGGCGTTTCACAGAAACGCCCTACAATTACCTCCCGCCCGCGCTTCCGCATGACGACTGCCAACAAAATCACGGTAGTTCGGATTTTGATGATCCCCGTCTTTGTCACGATGGCAATCTATTACGGCCAAAGCATCGAACGCGGTGCGCCACTGGAATGGATGCGCTTCACTGCGATCGCCATTTTCCTAGTCGCGGCAGTCAGCGACGGATTGGATGGATACGTCGCGCGTCGCTACAATCAGAGGAGTTCGCTTGGAGTCATTCTCGATCCGATCGCCGACAAAGGATTGCTTCTGAGCGGCATCATCACATTGAGCATCAGTAATTGGAGCAATATCGATCCCGAGTACGGCAGATTCCCAGCCTGGTTTCCTGTCCTCGTTATCACGCGCGATGCCGTCATTCTCGTCGGCGCGGGCGTATTGCATCTGCTCGTCGGCAAAGTGCACGTGAGACCGAGGTGGACCGGTAAAGTCGCGACTGTTTCGCAAATGATCGCGATTGGATGGGTCATGCTGCAATTTCATTTTATTCCTTTGTTCTACATCGTGATTGGTGCTGGATTTTTCACGCTCGTTTCCGGAGTGGTTTACGTGATGGACGGTGTGCGCCAATTGCAGGCTGAGGGACACGCAAACGCGAAAAGGGACTAAGTGCGTTCGTCATGGCGATGAACGGCAAAAATAAGACGCCGAACGTCGCAATCGTGGGGCGGCCAAACGTCGGCAAATCCGAACTATTTAATCGGCTGATCGGTCGGAAGATCGCGATTGTGCACGATCAACCTGGAATAACGCGCGACCGCATCTCGGCCATTTGCACACGCGGCACTCAACCTTTTGCCCTGTGGGATACTGGCGGTATTGCTGGTGCTGGCGAATCTGAATTGACCGCACAAGTTCGCGGTGCAGTCCAAGAAGCCATTCAAGAGAGCGACGTTCTGCTTTTCCTTGTCGATGCAAAGCAGGGATTGTCGCCGCTGGATCAGGAACTCGCGCGCATGTTGCGCAAGGCACACAAGCCAGTCGTTCTTGTCATTAACAAGATCGACATCGAGAAGCACGAGGATCTCGCGACTGATTTCGCGGCACTCGGATTTTCACACAGCCTTTCCGTCAGCGCGGCGCATGGTCGCGGTATCTCCGAATTGCTCGAGACAATCGAACAACTCCTCCCCTCGCCTTCGACAACCGACCAGTCACCGGTCACTAGTCACCAGTCACTTTCCATCGCGATTATCGGCCGCCCCAACGTCGGCAAGTCTTCGTTGATCAATTCGATTGTGCGCAGCAAGCGCGCCATCGTAAGCGAACTGCCTGGAACAACACGCGATGCCATCGACATTTCGTACCAACGCGATGATCGGGAGTTTCTCTTTATCGACACTGCCGGAATTCGCCGACGGGGCAAACACTCGAGCTCCGTTGAGGTCTTCAGCGTCATGCGTGCAGCGCGAAGCATTCGCCGCGCCGATCTTTGCATTCTCATTGTCGATCTTACGATGGGCGTAACCGCGCAGGACAAACGGATCGCGGGCTTGATTCAAAAAGCCCGCAAAGCTGCGCTAGTTGTTTTGAACAAATGGGATTTGATCAAACCGAAGCGCAATGAAAAACAAACGATGTCGCAACTTGTCGGCGAAACGCGCTCCGGAATTTTCTTTCTCGATTACGCGCCAGTCTTGATTGCGTCTGCGCTAACGGGAGAAAACATCGACAACTTGTTTGCGCTGATTCAAAAAGTTCAGCGTGCGGCATGGAAGCGCATTGGCACCGGAGTTCTAAACCGATTGCTGCGCGCGGCTTTTGCGTCCAACCCGCCGCCGATGGTTTCCGGCCGACGGCTCAAACTATTTTACGCTGCGCAAGCGAGTGGGAAACAAGGAGAATTACAACCTGCGGAGTTCGTCCTTTTCGTAAATGATCCTCGCTTGTTGAGCGAAACTTATCGCCGCTATCTCGAAGCTCGCATCCGCAGAGCCGAGCCATATCCCGGACTGCCCATTATCCTGACCTGTCGTCCGCGTCAGGAAACACGGCGAAAGTAATTATCGAAACCTCGCCTTACGGCGAAGCAATTTGATCGAACGTTCTCCTCCTTGCACGTGTCTCATCACACCGTATGAAATCGACGCAAGAGATCACGCAGGAAGTGCGGGAGCTGGGCCAGTGGATTCCGGCACTCCGCCAACAGGTTGGTCATGTTGTGGTTGGTCAGAAGTATTTGGTCGATCGTCTTTTGCTCGGCCTGCTCGCTAACGGCCACATTCTCCTCGAGGGCGTTCCCGGACTGGCCAAAACGCTAACGGTTAAGACGATGGCCGCGTGCATTCAAACCGGTCACCCGGGAATTCACGACGAAACTCGGACCGCTCTTTTCAAACTTAATTCTGGCCGACGAAATCAATCGCGCACCGGCAAAGGTGCAAAGCGCCCTTCTCGAAGCGATGCAAGAAAGACAGGTCACGATCGGCGAAACGACTTATCCCCTTTCCGATCCGTTTTTGGTTCTGGCGACGCAGAACCCTCTCGAACAAGAAGGAACTTACCAGTTGCCGGAGGCCCAACTCGACCGCTTCATGTTGAAATTGAACGTCGGCTATCCGCAGAAATCCGAGGAACGAACGATTCTGGATCTAATGGCGACATCGGCACCCGATTTGCGGGTGGATTCCGTGATTGAGCCGAAGCAAATCATCGCGGCCCGCGACGTGGTCAACAGCATTTACATCGATGACCGGGTGAAAGATTACATCGTCGACGTTGTTTGGGCGACGCGCGAGCCAGCAGCCTATAACCTGAGACTTGAGGGCCTTGTCCGCTACGGCGCTTCGCCGCGAGCAACAATCTATCTAGCGCTCGCCGCGCGCGCCCATGCGTTTCTGAACGGCCGCGGATACGTCACACCGCAGGATGTAAAGAGCATCGGGCCGGACGTACTAAGGCATCGCATCATCGTCAGCTACGAAGCTGAGGCGGAGGCGGTCACCAGCGAGACAATTATCGAGAGGATTTTCGCCGGACTTCCGGTTCCATAATTTTTTTGTCAATGGAAGAAAGGCGAAAAACTCCCGCCGAGATCCTGAAGAAAATCCGCGCGCTCGAAATTAAGACCCGCGGATTAGTCGAGACTGCGTTCGCCGGTGATTACCACAGTGTGTTCAAAGGCCGCGGAATGAATTTTGAAGACGTGCGCGAATATCAACCGGGCGACGAAATCCGCGCGATTGACTGGAACGTCACGGCTCGACTGGGCACAGCATTCGTTAAAAAATTTACCGAGGAACGCGAGCTTACAGTAATTCTTGTTGTCGATGTTAGCGCGTCAGGAAATTTCGGAAGCGTTTCCCAGTCAAAACGCGAGCTGGCCGCGGAAGTTGCGTGCTTGCTGGCCTTCAGCGCGATCCGGAACAACGACAAGGTCGGCCTTATCTTGTTCACCGATCGCGTTGAGCTTTTTATCCCGCCAAAGAAAGGCCGGTCACACACTCTGCGGCTCACGTGCGGTGGTCTTTTTCATCTCGGATTTTCAAGCCCCCGATTTTTCACGAGCGCTCGCGGTGAGTGGACGACGGCACGATTTTATCGCGATCCATATCCACGATGAACGGGAAAAGGTGTTGCCGAGTATCGGCATCATCACACTGGAAGACGCCGAGACAGGCGAGCAAATCGAGATCAACACGGCTGATCGCACGACGCGAGCGCGTTTCACCGATCTCGCCAACGAAGGCGAAACAGAACTCTCGCGCACCCTGCGCCGGAATAATATCGACGCGATTGCCCTCCGGACTGGCGAGGATTATTTGCCGCCGCTGCGCTCGTTCTTCAAGCAACGTGAGCGACGGCTGGCTGTTCGGTGAATTCAATTATGTCGATCTTTGCCGCCGAAGAATTTCACGATATTGCACCGCCGATCGACTACTCACTCATTGCACCATGGGTCGTATTTGTCGCGGCATTTATCGGACTCTCGATTATCGGCTTAATCGCCTGGCTCATCGTGCGGTCGCGTAAGCGGACGACTCCGAGACAATCGCCGCGGGAGCGCGCGCTGGAATTGCTCGATCGCATGCAGGGCGACGTTGAGAAGATGCAGCCTTATCGGTTCAGCATTCGCGTCTCGGACATTCTTCGGCGTTACGTGACCGAACAATATAATTTGCCAGTCACTCGACAGACTTCGGTTGAATTTCTGAACGCGCTGACAACGTCGTCGCCGTTTTCCGATGAAGAAAGAACGCTGCTCGAGGATTTCTTGAACCGGTGCGACTTGATTAAGTTCGCACACTATGACGCTACACCTTCGGACAGCCGGCTATTGTTAGAGGAAGCAATTCGTTTTGTGACAGGAGGGCAACTTGCAATTGTTTGATTGGTTTACTGCAAATAGTGCCCTGACGTTCGCGCGTCCTTGGCTACTCTTGTTGTTGCTGGCGATTCCGTTACTCGCCTATTTACGCGGACAACGCGGACCTGCGGCTGCGTTGACCTTTTCTTCAACAGCCAGACTTCATGCAATCGGAAAACGGAGCGCCGCGCGCGCCGGGAAAATTCTGCGGGCTCTGCTGCTCGCGTCACTTGCAATCTTCATCGTTGCACTCGCGCGTCCGCAGCTCGGCAAGAGTCTCACCCAAATCGAAGCAAGCGGGATCGATATTATGCTCGTGCTCGATGTTTCCGGATCGATGCTCACGAAAGATTTCACAATCGGCGGCCAGGAGGCGACACGCGTGGATGCGATCCGCGAAGTGACACGGAAATTTATCGAAGGCCGGCCCAACGATCGCATCGGTATCATTGCATTTGCCGGGCGTCCGTATGTCGTGAGTCCAATGACCCTGGATCACGATTGGCTTCTGCAAAATCTGGAGAGAGTACGAATCGGCCTTGTCGAAGACGGCACCGCCATTGGATCAGCGATGGCGGTGGCGGCCAATCGGCTGAACGATAAGCGCTCAAAGAGCCGCGTGCTCGTGCTTTTGACTGACGGAGAAAATAATGCCGGCAAGGTCCCTCCAAATACCGCCGCGGAAGCAGTGAAAGCACTAAAGATTCATTTCTATGCCATCGGCGCCGGAATAAATGGAATCGCACCGGCCCCGATATTCACTCCCAAAGGTCCATTAACGGACGTTTTGGGCAATATGCTCTACGAAAACCAGCGCGTTGAATTTAACGAAACCGGTCTGAGGGAAGTTACGAAAATCGCCGACGGTCAATTTTTTCGCGCGACGGATACGAAATCACTCGAGCAAATCTATCGCGACATCGATAAGCTCGAAAAATCGACTGTAAGCGTGAAGAAATATCAACAGTACCGCGATCTTTTTCCGCTCTGTCTTATGAGCGGCTGCGGTCTGCTGCTCACGCAGATTCTATTGTCGCAAACGATCTGGAAAAAATTGCCGTGAGGACATTGTCGATCTTATGAGTTTTGGCGCACCGCAATGGCTTTGGGGACTGCTTCTGATCCCGATGTTGATCGCGCTGTTCATTCGCGCAGAACATCGCGGGGCGCGGCGTTTGCGTGAGTTTGTTTCAGCGCGGTTGCTGCCGCAGCTTGCGGGAACCGTAAATCGGCCGCGCCGTGTGCTGAGATTCGCCTTGCAGCTCCTGGGTCTTGCCCTTGCGATCGCCAGTCTGGCACAGCCCCGCTGGGGTTATACCTTTGAGGATGTGAAGCGCAAAGGTCTCGATTTGCTCATCGCGGTCGACACATCGCGCAGCATGCTTTCTAATGACGTTCAGCCCAATCGGCTCGAACGGGTCAAACTCGCTACCCGAGATTTAGTTAATGAGCTGCAAGGTGACCGTGTTGGCTTGATTGCTTTTGCCGGCCGCGCCTTTTTGCAGGCACCGCTCACGATCGATTATGAAGCTGTGATGGAATCAATCAACGATCTCGATACGAAGACGATTCCCGAAGGAGGCACAAATATCTCGGAGGCCATCACACTGGCCACGCAAAGTTTCGGCAAAAGCGCCGTCGGAAATCGCGCGCTCATCATTTTTACCGACGGCGAAGAGTTGAGCGGTGATGCCATGAAGAGCGCAAAGATGGCGGCTGACGCGGGTGTGCACATTTTCACGATCGGCGTTGGAACGTCGGAAGGCTCGCTCATTCCGATCGCGGGCGAAGAAGGCGGAACATCTTTCGTTAAGGACTCATCGGGACAGGTCGTGAAATCAAAGCTGGACGAAAAGCGATTGCGCGAAATCGCGCAATCAACCGGCGGGTTCTATCTGCATCTGGAAAATGGGCCACGCACGATGCAGCAGATCTACAATGAAGGACTGGCCAAGATGCAAGCGGCCGAGTTTGACGTACGTTTGTCGCGCCGACCGATTGAGCGCTATGAATGGCCGCTGGGCGCAGCGTTAATTGCGCTGGCCTTGTCGATCTTGATTGGTGAGCGCAAGCGCGCGCGTCAAAGAATTCATTCTTTCGTTCCCGCAAAAGTTGCAGCCTCGGCGGCGGCACTCATGATCTGTCTTTGTCAGTTCGCCTTTGCCGCAGCTCCTGGCCTCGACGCCTATCGCGAAGGCAAATTTAACGATGCCTTCAGCCAATTTCAGCAAACGCTCAAAACGCACCCTCAATCGCGCGCTGAGGACAAGTTACAGTTCGATTCTGGCGCGGCCGCTTACAAGCTAAAGGATTACGGCAAGGCGCTGGAGTCGTTTAGCCAGGCGTTGCTCTCGCCCGATACGGGTTTGCAGAGCAGGAGTCATTACAACCTTGGGAACACGCTCTATGAACGTGGCGACACTCAGAAAAGTGACGACAAAAAGTTGAGCGATTGGACCAATGCTCTCAACCATTACGAGCAGACCCTCAAGTTTGAACCGGGGAATAAAGAGGCAAAAGACAACTATGATTATGTAAAGAAGAAGATCGATGAACTGAAAAACAAGAAACAACACCAGCAGCAGCCCTCGCCTTCACCCTCGCCGCAGCAGAAGAACAAACAGGACCAACAGAATCAGCAATCGCAGCAAGACCAACAAAAAGACCAGCAGCAGCAGCAACAACAACAACAGCAGGGCCAGGGTCAGCAACAGCAAAAAGATCAGCAGCAGCAATCGCAAAATCGAGAATCTGAGAGCGGCAACGATCAAAAAGAGGAGAAGAAGAACGAGCAATCCCAAGCAAAAAATGAGCCGCAACAACCTAAGCAACAACAGGGCGATCAGCCCTCGCCTTCCCCTTCTCCCGGCGAGAAAAAGCAAGATCAAGAACAATCAGGTGAGGGCGAACAGCCATCTGCCACACCCGGGCCAGGATCACCCACGCCGGCTACAACTCCGGGCGAACACGGAGATGAAATGCCGTCGCCTTCTCCCGGAAACGGAGAAGGGTCGGAGGAAAACACTACTCCATCCGCCACGCCGGTGGAGTCGCCGCAGAAGAAATTGGCCGGTGAGTTGAAGGGAGCAGGCGAGGACAAATCACAGAAACCGCCCGACAAAAATGCGCAGATTGCGAAGGCCGAAGCAGAAAAGGAAGGTCAAATGAGCGAGCGGCAGGCAGAGGCGCTCCTTCAGTCTTTAAAGGATGAGGAGGCGCGCGTCCGGCTTGATGAACGCAAGGCCGTGCGCCATGTCTATAACGACTGGTAGGCAGCGTAGCGTTCTTGGCTGATAGTTGATTGGCTGATAAGGATTTCATGCACAGATCACGGGTTCCAATAGGAGTTTTGTTTGGCACGCTGATTGGATTCTGTGCCGCCAACGCGTTTGCCGATTCGCCGAGTGTCACTGCAGTCCTGAGTAATTCTGAAGCTGCAGTTGGAGCAATGGTACAACTGCAAATTCGAGTGACGGGAGCGCGTGGCGCGGATGCGCCGGAGAAAATCGCGGTGGACGGGCTGGAGATTTATCGAACAGGCACTTCCCAGCACTTCGAGATGAACAATTTTAACGTCACTTCAAGCGTGGTCTACGACTATACCATCATGCCGCTGCAGGCCGGCGCATTCATAATCCCGCCTCAAACAATTCGCGTGGGCGGCAATTCATTGCGGACACCTCAGCTGAGGCTGAACGTTACTGATTCGCTAGGCCGCTCATCGCGTTCAAGCCGGGATGTGCAACCGGCAAACGCGAACAAGCTTGTATTCGCAGAATTGATCGTGCCAAAAAAAACTGCCTTCGTCGGGGAAATGGTGCCAGTCGAAATTCGGCTCGGATTCGATCCGCGCGCACGCCCAAAGCTAATCGACGGTCCGGAGATAGCTGGGCAAGGATTCACGGCGCAAAAGCTCCAACAATCCGGAGAGAACTTGGAGACGATTAGCGGCAGATCTTACGATGTGGTGACGTTCAAGACTGCGGTCGCAGCGGCGCGCGCCGGCAAATTTGAAATCGGTCCCGTTAAAGCAAAGGCACAGGTATTAGTGGCGCGAAGACCGAGTTCGTCGCGTTCCCACTCACCATTCGATCTGTTCAATCTGGATGATCCATTCTCCGATCCATTCTTTGCGGATCCATTTGGCCAATTCGGCGAGCGACGTGACATAGAGATCAGCAGCGAACCCATCGCGTTCGAAGTAAAACCGTTGCCACAAAACGCGCCACAGAGCCTCTCGGGTGCCATCGGCAGTTTCACAATGGTGACAGATGCCAACCCAAAGAGTGTGCAAGTGGGCGATCCAATTACTGTCACATCGACAATCTCGGGCCGTGGCAATTTCGATCGCGTCAACGCTCCGGTGCTTGAGGACGAACACGGTTGGCACAAGTATCCGCCGTCTTCCAAGTTCAAGCAGGATGATGAGGTGGGTATTAGCGGAACGAAAAGCTTCGAAACGGTGGTTTCAACCAATGAAAAGAAGCAAAACTTACCCGTACTCGCATTTTCATATTTCGACCCAGCAAAAGAACAATATGTGACGCTGCGTAGCGATTCTATTGCGATCAATGTGCAAGGCGGCGCGGTGGCGCCTGCGACTACTGCCGGCGTCCCACGTGGGTCACCCACCCCGGCTGCAGTTGCCGCTGCCACACCAGTCCAGAAACCCCGGGATATTTTGTATCAGCTGACGGAGCGACCGAAAGTGGCACAATCGTTCGGGCCACTTTACGCGCGTCCGGTTTTCTGGATCGCGCAGCTGATTCCGCTCCTCGTTTTAGTTGGGTTCGCTGGATGGAAAATCCGGCAAGCCAGAATTGGCAGTCGCGAGGCGCGCCGGATCGCTGCCCTTCATCAGGAAGCTGCCGAACTGATGCGCAAGCTACGCCGCAACGATGCATCACCGCGGGAATATTACGCGGAGGCTTCGAGGGTTGTTCGAGTGAAAGCCGCTCTCGCGTGCAATGTTGATCCGAACACAGTCGATGTCGAAACAGCGGCGGATACATTCGGACTCAACGAGGATTCGCGCGAACGGTTAAGGCGATTGTTCGAACAAAGCGATGAATTGCAGTACAGCGGAGCCCACAACGGTTCGGAGAGAATTTCTCCTGAGAACCGCCGCGACGTACTGGATTTGATCGAACATTTACGCGCGTGAGAGCACGAAAAACACTCGAAGCCCTCTCGCAAACGACGGGAGCAACTTCTTCGGAACACAGGAATTTTGCCTGTGCGGCCACCGGATATCCTGTCCGGTGTTTCGGACTAAGCGGAGTGCAACTCCGCTGGTCGCACAGACTGCAAGTCTGTGTTCCGATGTGCGCGATTGTTTGCGCGCTCCTTGTTTCGGCGGCAGTCGCACAGTCGGAACCGCAGTTTGCCAAGGCGAACCAGGATTACGCACAAGGACATTTCAAGGAAGCGCTCGATGGCTACGAGACACTCGTTCGCTCAGGACAATGGAGCGCAAATCTGTTTTATGATCTCGGTAACGCCTACTTTCGTGCAGGAAACTTTGGCCGCGCAATCTTGAATTATGAGCGCGCGCTCGCGTTAGACCGACATCATCCGGAGGCCGCGGCCAATTTGCAGATCGCGCGCGATGAAGCGCGCTCGCTCGAGATGCAACAAATCTGGCTGGAACGCTATCTGCAATTTGCAAGCCTCAATCAATATAGCCTCGCGGCAGCACTTGCCTTCTGGGTGGGAACCTTTTGTATTGTTCGGCTGATCTTCCTGCGACGGCGATCTGCTCGCACCATCGCATTGTCGATCTTATCATTGACGGTCTGTGCGCTGGTGATTTTGGCAATTTACCGAGTCGATTACGGCAGCAAAGGCCGCGGGCTGGCGATTGTGACGGGCAAAGATGTGCAAGCGCGACTGGCGACGGCGGACACTGCAAACAGTGTGCTAGCGTTACCCGAAGGCAGTGAGATAAAAATCCTAAGCACGCGCGGCGACTGGATCTACGCGGCGTTACCGAATAATTTGCGCGGCTGGATTCCGGCGAAAAGCACGGAATTGGTGCGCTTCTAAACGGCGACCTTTCGGCCGCCGAAATCCGACCGACGATCGGGTCGTCGCCCTGGTATTTGCCGGGTTGAGAAGGCGGCAAGTGCTTGCATGTTGAGTCACCCATGAACCCTGAGATGGAAATCGGGACCGACAGGAAAGCTCTCCAGATTAATTTGGACGCCAACAAGTATGGAACATTCGCCGAAATCGGCGCCGGCCAGGAAGTGGCGCGCCGGTTCTTCCACGTAGGTGCCGCAGCTGGTACTATCGCCAAAACAATGTCGGCCTACGACATGACCTTTAGCGATGCTATTTACGGTCCGACGGACCGTTACGTCAGCCGCGTGCGCCTCGTTTTTCGTTTTCGCCGATACCGTGGCGGCGCGCAGTTTTAAACAGCACAATGAATCACACGGCTGGCTTGGCGTGCGATTTCAGACGGAAAAGCGCGGCGACCCGAGCCAGATTATCATCCACGTGCGGATGCTTGATGAAGCGAATGTCGATCAGCAGGAAGCGCTTGGTGTCATCGGTGTGAATCTGCTCTATGGGGCGTTTTACTATCACCAACCAGAGAAATTAATTTCGTCGCTTCAGGAAAACCTTGCTCCGGGCCGGATCGAAGTGGACATGATCAAATTCTCGGGGCCCACCTTCCACGGGATAGATAACCGGTTGATGAGCTTGCAGCTGGTAAGTCAGGGTCTGACGAACGCGGTCATGTTCAAGGCGGACGGTGAGACCGTGCAGCCCGCCGAAGTCTTTTACAAAAAGGCAATTCTTGTTGAGCGCGGCAGTTTTCGGCCTGTAACCTACGCCACGAACGATATGCTGGATGGCGCACGCCGCGCCTTTCTCGCCCAGTCGGCTTGTTCGGAAAGCGATCTGGTGGTGCTAATGGAAATGACGCTTGAGAATTTGCTTGCCGAAGGGGAGCTCAATCACGCCGATTTTCTCGCCCGGGTGGACATTCTCGGCGCGCTCGGGCGAACGGTCTTGATCTCGAAATTCGGCGAATATTATCGGCTCGCCGGTTATCTCTCTCGTTATACGAACAAGATGATTGGACTCGTCATGGGCGTGCCTAGCTTGATGGAGATCTTCGAAGAAAAATATTATCTGAATCTCGAAGGCGGAATTCTGGAAGCGCTTGGGCGAATGTTTAAGGGAGGACTAAAGCTTTACGTTTATCCGATGATCGATGAAGCGACGGGAAAGATTGTCAGCGCAAAACAGGTCAAGGTCGCACCGAATCTGCGCTCCTTATTTCAGTATTTGATCGACAACCAATACATCGAGGAGATCACCGCTTATAATCCCGATTACTTGCGGATTCATCCACCGGAAGCGCTCGCCAAATTGCAGGCCGGAGACAGCGGCTGGGAGCGAATGGTTCCGCCGGAGGTGGTGCAGATTATTAAGGAACGCGAATTTTTCGGTTACCGCGCTTGCATCGCGGCTTAACCCGGCCGCCACATGAAGATTGCGGCTGCTCTAAGAGCCGATTGCAACTTCCGCTCGAGCTAACGACACAAATTCACTCTCATGCAGGACTACGCGCTTAGTCCCGCGTAGCAGTTGCCACCATTGTCTTGCCGAGCCGAGCACGATCAGAAGCACGAGGACGAGAAAAAAAACAGCAACTAATGCGTCGAATCGCCAGACGCCTGCCTGCCGCACCAACTCAGTGGCTTTGGCTGGATCGGCAATCTCCGCCGAATCACGCGAAAGGGCTCGCGCACCGCTCAGAAAACCGATTCTTGGATCGGCCGAGAAAACCTTCAGATAACCGGCCGAAAACGTAACCGCGCACATGAAACAGAGCGGCGCGAGGGTGACGAAAAGATATTTCGCCTTCCGCATTTTGATCAGCAGCGTCGTGCCGAGACAAAGCGCGACCACCGAGAGCAATTGATTGGCCAACCCGAAGAGAGGCCACAACGAGTTGATGCCGCCAAGTGGATCGATAACTCCCTCGTACAAAAACCAACCCCACGCCGATACCAACAACACACTCGACAAAAAATTTGCGCTCCACGAACGCGTGTTGCCCAGTGGACGCCAGAGATTACCCAGGAAATCTTGAAGTAAGAACCGCCCCACCCGTGTTCCGGCATCAATCGTTGTGAGAATGAATAGCGCCTCAAACATGATGGCGAAGTGGTACCACACCGCCAGCGCGGTCGGGCCGGCGGAAACTCGCGCGAACATGTCCGCCATACCGACGGCAAAAGTCGGCGCGCCCCCTGCGCGATTGAACATGGTGGACTCGCCGAGGTTCGTGGCCAGCTTTTGCATTTGCGCCTCGGTTACCGGGAATCCAGCTGCGGAAATTTTCGCGACCACTTCTGTCGGTGCGCCTTTCATAT
>VBQB01000007.1:13182-24040 GCA_005887855.1 Verrucomicrobiota bacterium
AGCATTTTCGGCGTTGTACCGGAAGCAATGAGCGAATGAAAACCGGAAACCGCGCCGCAGGCAATCGTTATGCACACGAAGGGAAACACTGGTCCGGCAAATACGAGGCCACTCCCGTCGATGAATTTTGTGATCGCTGGCATTTGCAATGTCGGATTGATTAGCACGACGGCGGCCGCGAGCATGGCAACCGTGCCGAGCTTCAAAAACGTACTTAGATAATCGCGCGGCGTGAGCAGCATCCACACAGGCAAAATAGAGGCTGCCAGACCATAGATCATGATCGCCCATGCCAGCCATTTCTGGTCGTGCCGAAACCATGCTTCAATCGCAGGAAAGTGCGCGAGAAATTGGCCACCCCAGACGCCAAAGGCCAGCCCGAGCAAGCCGAAGATCGTGACCGCCATCACGCTCACTTTTCCTGTGCGCAATCCGATTCCCATGATCAAGGCCACCGGTATCGTCATCGCGATGGTGAAAACGCCCCACGGACTTTCCGCCAGCGCTTGCACCACAACGAGCGCGAGAACGGCCAGCAAGATAATCATAATGGCCAGCACGCTGACGAGAGCGAGCGCACCGACACCGCGCCCAATCTCTTCTTTCACCATTTGACCAAGCGTTTTGCCGCCGCGCCGGACCGATGCGAAAAGGATGATCATGTCATGCACACCGCCGCCGAGCGTCGCACCGATCAAGATCCAGAGTGTACCAGGAAGGAAACCAAACTGTGCTGCCAGCACCGGGCCCACCAGCGGCCCCGGGCCGGCGATTGCCGCAAAATGGTGGCCGAAAACCATCCACCGATTCGTGGGCACAAAATCTTTGCTGTCGTTTTGTAGAACCGCCGGCGTGGCCCGTTCGTCATTGAGCACGAGAACTTTTGCCGCGAGCCATTTGCTATAAAAACGGTAGCTAATAGAAAGCGCGCAAAGGCCCGCGACAATGATCCAGAGCGCGCTGATGTGCTCTTTGCGGGAGATCGCCAGAACGGCAACCGCCCACGTCCCTAGCGCGGCCACGGCAAACCAGAGCAGCTTTTTCCAGACACCCATCGCGTCTTCAGTTTAATTGAAATTGTTGCGCAGCGCCAGAACGTGACGATGTATCTGTGAATGCGATTCAGCTACAAAATTAAAAAACTTCTAAGCGGCCAGGGATTAGCCAGCGCGAGAAAACACACGCGCAGGTTCTTTCACCGAACCCGGTTTCCACTCGAAACCAAACGGATCGTTGAAACGATTGATGGGCCGAAGTTCCAAGAGATTCGTCACCGCTACAGCCTTGAAAATCCAGTCGGCGATTGGCCGAAGTATCTCGATCTTGACCGCTGGATCGACATCAACATTCGCCGCATTTGCGAGGTCGAGCTCGATCTGTCGCGGCCCAAGCGCATTCTCGATCTTGGCTGTGGCGCCGGATATTTTCTGCATATCGCACAGTTGCTCGGCCATAAAGGAACTGGGCTCGATATGGAGAATGTCGCGATGTTTGGAGAAATCACCCGGTTGCTCGGAGTCCGTCGCGTTGTCTGGCGAATTCACCCGCTTACGCCTTTGCCCAATTTCGGCGAACGATTCGATCTCATCACCGCGTTTATGATTTGTTTCAACAATCACAAGCAACCAAATCTTTGGGGCGTGCCGGAGTGGGAATTCTTCCTAAATGATTTGGATAACTATCTTGCGCCACGCGGCCGAGTCTGGCTGGAATTGAATCGCGAATACGATGAAACCTTTTACACGCCTGAGTTAAAAGACTTCTTCGAACGCCGGGGTGCCAGGATCGACGATTACCGCGTGGTGTTTAATTCAACCCTTCACGCGCCTGCTTCAGCTTTGCCAGTTGGGCGCTGAAATCCTTTAGGCGTTGCCGATTCTCCTCAACGATGGCTGTAGGGGCGCGATCGACAAAGAATTTGTTCTTCAATTTGCTCTCGACTGTTCGCAATTCGGTTTCGATTTTCGCAATTTGCTTGTCGAGCCGATCGCGCTCGGTATCCCGATCGCGGGATGCTACTTGAATCCCAACTTCTCCCATCTTGCTTATTCCAACTATTGTTCCCACGGGCATTTCGAGTTGAATGGTTTCAATCGTTTCAGCGCCAAGAAGTCGAGCAAGTGTCGGAATTTCTTTTTCAACACCTGAAATAGTGGGTTTTATGGGGAACTTCGATTTCGTGTTGGACGGAATCCCAGCTTCAGCCCGCAGGTTTCGTCCGACCTGCACACCGTCATAGAGCGCCGAGACCTTTCGCCTTATGCTTGTCAGGTCAAGGTTGTCCAGCGGCACTTTTCCGGGAGGCGCTGCGAACTGAATCGAGCTTGTCCCAAACCCGAGCAGCCACCAAAGCTCCTCTGTGATGTGTGGCATGAATGGGTGAAGCAGTCGCAACACTGCGGAAAGCACAAAATCCATCACCGCGAGTGTAGATTTCTTCCGTGCGTCATCTTCACCAAAAATTTCCGTTTTCGCTGCCTCGACAAACCAGTCGCAATAATCGCTCCAGACGAAGTCGTAAAGCTGCTGCGCTACCGTATTGAACTGATATTGGCGGTACGCCGCGCCGATCGCGTCGATCGTCTCGTTTAAGCGCGCGAGCACTTCGACCGCGTAGATCGACAATGATCGGATGTCGATCTTCGGCTCGGCATCGCTACGTCCATGCATCTGCCGGAACCGAGCGACGTTCCAGAGTTTCGTGGCGAAATTGCGCCCTTCTTCGATTTGTTTTTCATCGAAGCGGATATCCTGACCGCTCGGCGCAATGCGCATGAGACCAAAACGCAAACCATCCGCGCCGTACTTCCCAATCAACTCAAGCGGGTCGGGTGAGTTACCGAGCGATTTCGACATTTTGCGACCCTGCTTGTCGCGAATTAATCCGGTGAAGAAAACATCGCGGAACGGAATGTTGTCTTCGTCCCGCTCCGATTTTCCCGGCTTGAACTCGAGGCCCGCGATGATCATACGCGCCACCCAGAAGAAAATAATGTCGGGCGCGGTTACGAGTACGCTCGTTGGATAAAATTTCTTCCGCGTTTCTGCATCCATCGTCTCGTAGGCCCAGAGCCACGATGAAAACCACGTGTCGAGGGTATCGGGATCCTGAGTCCAGTTTTCGGGATCAGCTGGAGGTTCAAGCTTTCTCCGGATTGCGTTCGATGTATTCCTGAACTTTGAAAAGAGCCTGTTCGTTTCGAATAATGTGATCGTAACTCTCGTGCTGCCACAGCGCGCCTGAACGATCGAGCAACGAATTGATTTTGTGGGCAGTGAAGGATTTCCAGGAATGTAGAACTTCGCCTAACTCATGGCCTTCGCGCGGAGTGACGATGACATGAACGTGATTTGGCATGACGACCCAGGCGCCGAGGTCATACCGCTGCCCATCAAAATGCTGAAGTGCGTCCGCTACGATCTTCGCAGCACGGTCATCGCGGAGTACGCATGATCCGCTCCCCGCGTCCAACCATTCGTCAAGTTTAGCCGAAAAACGTTCGTAATAGACGCGGCCCTGCGCATCTGTCCACGGCTGCGGATTAGCCTTCAGCCAAACTTTTCGCTCTTCTTCGAGCTCGGATAATTTTGTCGCCGGAATTGAGTCAGAGAGGCGAAACGTGACGAAATAGGTTTTCCCAGATTGTTGCCAATGCGGCAAGTGGCGGCGCGAGACATCGACTTCTGCATAGCAATCGAAACCGCTGAAAGTAGGGTAAGCCTCCGGCTTGGCTTCCGCGGGTTGGAAGCGAGACGCTCGCGCTACTTTATACCACGCCGGGATCCGGTGTCCCCACCAAACTTGCCGGCTGATGCACCAATCCCGAATGGTCTCGAGCCACTGGGCGTAAACCTTTTCCCAATGCGCAGGAAAAAACCGAATGAGATGATTGCGTACCACGTCGAGCGCTTCTTTCGTTTTTGGGTAACGCAGGAACCACTGCTCGCTGATCCGCGGCTCGAGCGGCACATCTGTAGTTCCGGAACCGCCGGACAATTGATCCGGCCATCCGGCGTCAAAACATCGACAACGGGTAAGTTGTGGCGCTGTCCAATCTCGAAGTCGATTGTGTCGTGCGCGGGCGTCACTTTTAAGACTCCCGTCCCGAATTCCGGATCGATAGCCTCGTCGGCAAGGATTGGAAGTCTTTCGCGCGCGAGCGGACGCCACGCATGTTTGCCGAAAAGATCGACATATCGCTTATCACTGGGATGAGCCGCCACGGCTGTATCGGCCATGATCGTTTCCGGTCGAGTCGTCGCCACTTCAATGAAACGTCCGGCCTCTTCCGCGATTACATATCGGACGTAATAAAGGTTTCCCTTTTGCGGCTTGGAAATGACTTCCTCGTCGGAGAGGGCGGTCTGCGCAGCCGGATCCCAATTGATCATCCGTCGGCCGCGATAGATCAGGCCTTTGCGATAAAGATCGACAAAAACGTTTTGGACGGCGTGAACATAATCATCGTCGAGTGTATAGCGTTGCCGCGACCAATCGCAGGAACAGCCCAGGCGCTTGAGCTGTTCGACGATGATGCCGCCATGTTTATCCTGCCAATCCAAGGTACGGTGCACAAATTCGTCGCGTCCAAGATCATGCCGAGTTTTTTTCTCCGTTCGTCGTAAATGTTTTTCGACGGCGGTTTGCGTGCCAATGCCGGCGTGATCGGTGCCCGGGAGCCAGAGCACCTCGAACCCGAGCATGCGGGCGCGGCGCGCGAGAATATCCTGGATCGTGTTGTTGAGGACGTGCCCGAGGGTTAAAACACCGGTGATATTCGGTGGCGGGATGACGATTGAGAAAGCCGGCTTCGATGAGCGAGGATCGGCTTCGAAATCGTGATTCTCGATCCAACGGGCATACCACTTCGGCTCGACCGATTTCGGGTTGTACGTTTTAGGAAGCTCAGCCATTGTCGTAAGGTAGCGCATGCGTCTCGCTTGCGAACTGAAACGCAAGCCGGAGGCTTGCGCTACTCTAATTGCACCATCACCTTCCCGCTAAATGAGCGATCCCCGGCCTATTGGTGTTTTTGACTCTGGAATTGGCGGACTCACGGTCGTTAAGGAGCTGCGCGAGTTGTTGCCTGATGAGAAAATTTTTTATCTCGGGGACACAGCGCGTGTTCCCTATGGCGGAAAAAGTGCGAGCACGGTCGAGCGCTACAGCCTTGAGATCGCCGAAATGCTTATCGAAGAAAACGCGAAAATCGTGGTGGTAGCATGCAACACCGCCTCTTCCGTGGCTTTGCCGAAATTAGAGAAAACCCTTTCGGTTCCTGTCATTGGGGTGATCAAGCCCGGCGCCCGGGCGGCGAGCAGGGTCACGCGCAACCGTCATATTGGCGTGATTGGCACCCGCGCTACGATCAAGAGTGGCGCATACGAGAAAGCGTTGCGCGAATTTGATGTCGGTCTGCGCGTGAGCAGCCTCGCCTGCCCTTTGCTGGTACCGTTGATTGAGGAAGGTTGGCTCGAAGATGAACTGACTGACCGAACCATCGGGCGCTATCTTGAACCATTGGCGAATGGCGGGATTGACACGCTTGTCCTCGGCTGTACCCATTACCCGTTACTCACCGGTGCAATCGCGCGCGTGCTTAAACACAAGGTCAGTCTGGTCGATTCCGCCCGAAACTGTGCGACCGCCGTCCAGGAACTCTTAGATCGATACTCACTGCGTGCGCCGTCGGGAAATAACGGCGGCCTCAAGGTCGCGCTGACCGATCAGCCTGACAATTTTCTTCGCGTCGCTCGCGGGGCCTTAGACCTTGACGTGGGAAAGATTCAGCTACGCGAAGTTCTGCACGGCGCGGTGCAGGTATAGAGGCGCTCGCCGCAGCGAACCGCCTCTACAACAATTTCGCTCGTGCCGCCTTGGGCAGACTTTTGACCACCAAATCATAGGAGTGGTCGATCATCTTACACAACTCCGTTTCGGAAATTCCGCTGTCGATCTCGACCGTGTTCCAATGTTTCTTGTTCATGTGATATCCTGGCCGCACCTGCTCGTATCGATCACGCAACTCCAGCGCAAGATCAGGATCACATTTTAAGTTTACGGTCACCGGAATTTCATCGAGCGCGGCCAGCGCGAACATTTTGCCGGCAACCTTGAAAACGAGAACATCTTCGCCAAATGGCGTGCTCTCGGTGACGTGAGGTTTATTCAGGCAGTGCTCGCGGAAGTCCTCCAGATCCATCAAGAAATCCGGGCACTCAAGATGCCAGCCAGATCTTTAATCGCCACTCGCTCTTGGTTCATCGAATCGCGCTCGCGCAACGTGACCGTATCGCGAAGAGCAGCATCTCTCTCTCCCAGCGTTTCGAAATCGATTGTCACGCCGAAGGGGGTGCCAACTTCATCCTGGCGCCGATAGCGACGTCCAATCGCCCCGCTCTCGTCATAGAAGATGTTCATGTGCGCCCGTAAAAGACCAACAATCTCTTTGGCCTTCGCGACCAGCTGATCGTTGTTTTTCAGCAACGGAAATATACCGCACTTGATCGGCGCCATCCGCGGATGGAAGCGCAGGACAAGTCGCGTTTCCATCTTTCCTTTTTCATCCGGCGCTTCGTCTGTAGAATATGCTTCGCAGATTAGCGCTAACACTGTGCGGTCTACGCCAGCGCTCGGCTCGACAACGTGAGGAACAAATCGCTGTTTCGTTTCTTCATCGAAATACTCAAGCGACTTTCCGCTGGCTTTTTGATGCTGAAGTAAATCGTAATCGGTGCGATAAGCGACGCCTTCCAGTTCCTGTCGACCAAACGGAAAATCAAATTCGATATCGTAAGTTCCTTTTGAATAGAAGGCGCGCTCTTCGTCGGGAACTGTCTTGACGTGTAATCGATCACGCGAAATGCCGATGTTCTCGTAAAACTTGAGCCGCTCTTCCAGCCAGTAATCGAGCAACGTCATCCCCTCCTCCGCGCGACAAAAATATTCGAGCTCCATCTGCTCGAACTCACGCGATCGAAAAGTGAAATTGCGAGGATTGATTTCGTTGCGAAACGCCTTGCCGATCTGCGCAATGCCGAATGGCAATTTTTTGCGCGAAACTTCGAGGATGTTTTTGAACTGGACGAAGATCGACTGCGCGGTTTCTGGTCGAAGATAAGCGATCGAGCTCTCATCAGCAGCGGCCCCCATTTGGGTTTGAAACATGAGATTAAATGGGCGCGCTTCGGTTAAATCCCTACCGCCACAGTTTGGACACTGTCGGACGCCTTTTTTCTCGATCACTTGATCCGCACGCAGGCGCGCCTTACATGTTCGGCAATCGACCATTGGATCGGAAAATCCTTCGACGTGCCCGGAAGCTTTCAGAACTTCGGGGTGGGTCAGGATCGCACCGTCCATTCCGACGACATCGTCACGCTCGTGCACGATCACGCGCCACCAATAATTTTTGACGTTGCGCTTTAGTTCGACACCGAGCGGGCCGTAGTCCCAGCAACCGCTCAGGCCTCCATAAATCTCGCTCGATTGGAAAATGAAGCCGCGCCGTTTGCATAAGCTGACAATCTTTTCCATGCGCTGAGCGTCTGTCTTGGAATCCATAAATCGACTCTATTCAGCCACAGATTTACACAGATTGCACAGATTCAACGCAGAGAATTCTGTAGTGGCAGCCGTGGCGGCTGCATTCCTAAATTCTGCAGGCGGCACGCCTGCCTCTACAGCACCTGCGTCATTCGCGTTATCCGCGGCTACGTCTGAGTTTCGATGGTGATTTCGGTCTTCACCGAATTCGCAATGAAGCATTGGTCGTGCGCCATATGATTCATCTCCTCGATCTCTTCCGAAGTCGGCTGTTTCTCGCCGGAGAATTTGAGCCGCGGTTTTAGTGTCACGCCCGTAATCGCCAATTTGCCTTCTGTGTTTTTTTCCATGTGGCCGACCGCTTCATCGACGTACTCGTCGAGCACGAACTTCTTTTTACATGCCACGGCTAGGAACGTGAGCATTTGGCAGCTCGAGAGTGATGCCACAAACGCCTCCTCCGGATCGACAAGGTTTGGATTACCCAGATAAGCAGGAGCAGCTGATGCTTGCATTTCGTGTCCGCCATCAAATTCCCAAGTGTGATCGCGTGGATATTTCTGATACTCAAACGGCGTATCGCCGCGTTTCCAACTGAGAGTGATTTTGTGTTCGGACATTCTTTTAAATAGAATGGGATGCGTTGCAGGGCAAGCGCTCCGCTTGCTGGTCCCAGGCCTGGCAGGCGACGCGCCTGCCCTACAATTCCAGCACCATGCTTGCGCTGCCTCGCGAGCGTCTTATTTTGTCGCCGCCTGAAAATTTGCGCGATTAGCTCAGTGGTAGAGCGCTTGCTTCACACGCAAGAAGTCGCAGGTTCGAACCCTGCATCGCGCACCATCCGCCACTTCTGGACTTTGTGGGACAGATGCGGACCTTGACGGACTAAAAGTTTCATTTCCAGAGCTTAACAAAGGTGAAGGTGATCCCTCCAGAAAGAGCGACAGCTGTGATAATCAGCAACCGCGGGCGGAGCAACTGGAGTAAATGCAAGAGGGCTGCCGCCACGCTCTTCATTCTGCTCTTTACGCCTGTGCTCCCGCGTGCGCAATCGATCGGTGCGTCGGCAATAACGTGGATAGAAATCCAAAGCGGCCCATCAGGCAGCGGTGCCGCTCGCGAATCCCAACGTAACGGCAAAAGAGCGTCTGCGTGTGGAGCAAATCTACTACCAACTCGTCCGGGACAATCCGCAGTCTGTCCCGGCGCAAAACGCCCTCGCCGCATTTCTCTGGAAAAACGGGAAGCGGAAGCAGCCGTCGAACATTTGCGCATCGCGCAAGGGCTGGAGCCGAAGAATGGGGGAGCGGCCAACTCGTTGGGCGGGGCGTACCTCAGGATTGGCCGCGTCCCCGAAGCCGCGGAGCAGTTTCTTTTGGCGGTTCGCTCCGAAAATAACAATCCCGATTATCATTTCGACCTCGGGAACGTCGAATTCGTCCTCCGCCGTGATTTGACTGCGGCCTGGAAGATCGATTCTGCGGAATTGTTGCAACGCGCCGCTTTTCGAATTTCGTGAAGCGAGCCGGCTCGCACCGATGGATCTCGAATACGCTCGCGCTTACGCGGAAACGTTTTTATGGGATGCCGAACCCCGATTGGAAAGAGGCGCAAGTCGCCTGGCAGCATTATCTCGAGCTCTCCATGAACCGGAACTTCGCCTACTTGCAGCTCGCGCGAGTCAGCCTGAAGCGGCACAAGAAAGCTGAAGCGTTGTCTTTCCTCGATAAAGTTTCAGACTCCTCGTATTCCGAGGTAATAGAAAAGCTGCGGAAGCAAGCCGAAGCACTCTAGGCGACGGCGAAGCAAGAGAAGCGGGTTTGTTTTCGTTAGCCATCACCGTGGCTCCTGCTTTCGAATATCGCGTTCAAGCTTCTTCATAGTTTCGAACACGTCTTTGCTTTCCTTCGGCCTACAACGGCGAACCGTCCGTAGAGCGCTGCGTTCGGGACGGCCTCATGCGAGTTTTCACATGTTGTCTCTAGGAGAAAACGTCGCGTTGAGCTTGCGCGAACTGCTCCTCGGGGAGAATCTCATCGTTATCAGCCTCAACCGCCGAATCCGCCAAACAGATACAAATGCTCGAGCAGCGGAGGACTGATCTCCTGATACGGCTTGCCGCCTTGCATTGAATTCGACGCGGACGAGGCCGGCATTTCATTCGCCGAAAATTCCCGCAAACCACCCTTTTCGCCGGGTCTGCAAAGCTTGCTGGAAGTGCTCCTTCACAAAATTGGGGTCCCTCGCGTGAACCAGAGCATCCATGAGATTGATGCGGTCAGCCAGAAGCAACTGGATAAGACTATCGTCCACGGTATGCATGCCGTCCGCACCCCCGATTTGAATCAGTCCGGGTATCTGCGAAAGCCGCCGGTCCCGGATACACGCCTCGATTCCCGAGTTCACCGTCAACAATTCCGTGGCCAAAACCAGGCCTGGCTGGTCGCTTCGCGGCAGGAGATACTGGCACACCACTCCCAACAGCGACCACGCAAGTTGGGCACCGACGAACTGCTGGCCCTCCTTTGGAAAGGCATCAAGAACGCGCCCAATGGCCGTTGGCGCATCGTTGGTGTGCATGGTTCCAATCACGAGGTGTCCTGTTTCCGCCGCCGTAATCGCAGTTTGGATCGTGTCCGTGTCCCGCAACTCGCCAACAAGAATGACGTCCGCATCCTGTCTCAACGCGTTTTTGAGCGCTGAAGCGAAGTTGTGCGCGTCGGAACCAACCTCGCGCTGGTTCACCAGGCTTCGCCCCTGCGAATGAACAAATTCGATCGGATCCTCGATACTGACGATGTTGACGGAACGCCGTCTGGCTATCGTTTGGGCCATGCTCGCTAGCGTTGTGCTCTTGCCTTCACCACTCGCGCCAGTCACCAGCACCAGGCCGGCTCTCTCGTCACACCACCGATCCACCACGGGAGAGTGTCCCAAAGACTTTAGATCGCCGATCTCAGAAGGGATACGTCGGAAATTGGCCTCAATCGCACCTGACACATAGCACGCATTTCCGCGAAAGCGCCCGAGATCATCGACCTGCAACGCGAAGTCAATCTGCCAGTCGTTTTCCAGCTTCGCCCGTTGTCCCTCCTTCAAGGCATCGATCACCAGTCTCCTTGTATCCTCCGCGGACAGCGGCTCTTCCGTCAGCGGCTGCATTACACCAGCGACCCGCATCATCGGTGGCGCCCCCGCTGTCAAATGAAGATCAGAAGCCCCCTTCTCGGCGGCAAGCAGCAGAAAATCGATCAAGTCATGTCCTTTCATAAGGATTCAAATGGTGCGGAGGACCGTCTAGCCGATTCCCCT
>VBQB01000403.1 GCA_005887855.1 Verrucomicrobiota bacterium
GTATGACGGCAGCGTTGAGAAGATCACTATGGACGGCGTTTCTTTCCACGAAGAAGGAAAAGATGCCTTCGGCAAGCCGATGGAACGGCAAATCAATAAACGAATTTACTCCACCAGTTCAGGAGAACAGCAATGAAGACGAATTGGCCAGCCCTCAAGTATGGCTGCCTGATCCTTGCGAGCTTGACGCTGGCGACGAAACCGGTGCCAGCCCAAACGCAGGTGTCCACGGGCGCAAGCAAGTCCGCCGCGGTCATCTCCAGCGTTGCCATCACGCAGGCGCCGGAGCACTCGGCGGTGCGCGTGGAAGGCGAAGGAAAGCTTGATGTGCGAGCAGCCCGCATGCAGCACCCGGATCGTCTGGTGCTGGACTTTGTGGGAGCGCGGCTGGCCGTTCACCAGACGGTTATCCCCGGGGTGTCGGCTCCTGTGCGCGGAATACGCATGGGGCAATATCAGCCGGATGTCGCGCGCGTGGTGATCGACCTGACCAGTCCCACGCCGTACCATGTTTCTAGGGATGGCCATGCGGTGGTGATTTCTTTCAGCGGCCCGGCGGCCACACCCGTGAGCTTCTCGCAGAAGTCGACGTTAACGACGTCGCTGTCCGAAGAGACGTCGCGGCAGGGGTTCGAATATGGCGCGCCGGTGCCGCGGAAGCCCGCGGAGCATTCTGCGCGCGCCAATCAGATTCCTGCTCCTCGCTTTGCCTTGCCGGGCGAACTGACTCAGCCCTCAGTCGCGCTCGCATCGTTCAGCGAGAAGAATGGGCCTGCCCGTCCCGAAGGAAATCCGCAACAGGCGGCCCAGCAGGCAGTCCAACAAGCCAACACAGCGGCAACAACGCTGGCGACTACCGCAGCGCAATCACCGGCGCCTGTGCAGACAGCGGCGAGGTATACCGGCGAACCGATTTCGGTCAACCTCAAGGATGTGGATTTGCGCGATTTCTTCCGCCTGATCCACGAGATCAGCGGGTTGAACGTCGTGTTGGACCCCGCCGTCAAGGGGAGCCTGACGATCGTCCTGGATGAAGTGCCCTGGGACCAGGCGCTCGACATCGTGCTGCAAAACAACAGCCTGGACAAGCAATTGAATGGCAACGTCCTACGAATTGCCACGCGAGCCACACTGAAATCTGAGGCGGAGACCCAGCGTGACCTGGTGAAGGCACAGGCCGAGGCGGTTGATCCAGTGACTGTCTATCGCGTGCTCAGCTACGCCAAAGCGGCTACGATGGCTACCACGCTGAAAAAGTTCCTCAGCTCGCGCGGCGATGTTCTGGCAGATGAGCGTTCGAACCAACTCGTCATTCGTGATATCCCTTCGACGATTCCAGTGATTGATAACCTGATCCGCCAATTGGACCGCAAGTCCCAACAGGTGGAGATCGAAGCGCGCGTCGTATCGGCGTCACGCTCCTTTGCAGAAGACATCGGAACGCAACTCGGCTTTGCCGGTTCAACGACCGGCGGTCGGTCCATCTTCGGCGGTGACCCAGCGGTAGGTTGCAGCGGCTTGATAAACGTACTCATTCCATCTCCCCTTGTTTGCGCTGAGGGAACCACGAGCGGCAACGGCCTCACTAAGGGAACTCCGCTCAATACGAATTTCCCGGCAGGCACTCCGACCAGCGGCTTCGGGTTTGCTCATCGATCCCCCAATTTCGCTGTGGATTTCTTCATCACTATGGCGGAATCAAAGGGCGTTGGCAAACTGCTCTCCGATACAGACGACCATCAACAACACGATTTCCGTGCAGTACATTGACGCGGTGCTGAAGCTGGAAGTTACTCCGCAAATTACCGCGGAAGGTACGATTTTCATGGACGTCCTTGTCGAGAATACGCAGATCGACCAAGGTATTCCTCGCATTCAAGGCGTCCCAGCACTTGATACTCAGGCGGCCGAAACCAAAGTCACCGTCGCGGATGGCGGCACGGTAGTCATCGGTGGAGTCATCATCTCCTCGCAGAGAGTGGATATTAACCAGACGCCCATTGTGGGGAGTTTGCCGCTGATCGGGAATCTGTTTAAGCGGAGAAGCGTCAATACATCCTCTCAGGAACTGCTATTCTTCTTGACCCCGCGAATTATCCCCGGATAATTCAGGGAATCTCTTCTTAGCTGAGGTCGAACGAGGAGACTACGGTCTCCTCGTTCCATTTATGGATGCATCCTTCCCACATCGCCGGCGGGCTCTGAGCGCCATCCTTAAAAAGTCCAGGATAGACTCCCTGCTCATCACGCACCCCGCCAACTGGTTCTATCTGACAGGATTTACCGGCGAGTCAGGCGCTCTGGTTGTATCAGGAACGGGAGCCGCGCTCGTTACCGACGGGCGATTCGTGGTGCAAGCGAGAGAGGAAACGAACGGGATCCGCATCCGCCAGCAAGAAGGAAGCTTGTTGGAGTCCGTTACCCGGCTCCTCGGTGATTTGCGGGCCCGCAGAGTGGGCTTCGATCCGATCCATACAACGGTGTCTCAACTCCAAGCCGCGCGAAAAGCCTCCGGGGGTCGATTGGAGTGGGTTTCCGTTGCGGGAGCCGTGGAGACACTAAGAATGCGAAAGGATGCCGGGGAATTGGCGCAAATGCGCAAGGCAGCCATCCTGGCGGGGGAGATCGTGGAGTTCGCCGTCGGCTTGCTGAAGCCTGGTGTCAGCGAGCGCGAGGTCGGAGCGGAGATCGAATACCATATGCGTAAGCGCGGGGCCTCGGGACCTTCCTTCGAAACCATTGTTGCTTTTGGGGAACGGTCGGCTCTGCCTCATGCACGGCCAACGGGCAAACGATTGAGGAAAAATGAGTTGGTCGTCCTGGACCTGGGTGTTATACTCGGCCACTATTGCAGCGACATTACCCGCACGGTTTTTGCGGGGCGCGCCCCGAAACGCATCCGGACATGGTATAAGGCGGTTCTGGAAGCGCAGGAAGCGGCCATCTCGGTGGTGAGAGAGGGAGTGGCCTGCAGGGATGTGGACGCGGCCGCACGGCGTGTCCTGGCAGGTTATGGCCTTGACCACCTTTTCGTCCACAGTACCGGTCACGGCTTGGGATTGGAAGTACATGAGGCCCCCAGAGTCGCGAAGGGGCAAGCGCGGCGGTTGGAACCCGGAAACGCAATTACGATTGAACCTGGCGTGTATGCGGAAGGCATCGGGGGCATTCGCATCGAAGATGATGTCGCCGTGCACGCCGGCCGTACGGAAATACTAACCCGCGCACCGCGGAATCTCATCGAACTTTAGAAACGGCATGAAAAGCAAACAGCCTAAAAAGTCCAGCCCGACGTTTGCCAACCCGGAAATGCAGCAAATCGAGCAGCTTTTTCAGTTCATGACCGAGCACAATCTCGAAGAGTTTGAATATTCGCGCGGGGATTTGCACATCCGGCTGCGCAAGCCGTCATCGGGAATGGTGATAGCGACGCCGCGGACAGCGGCCGCTCCTGAAATCATTGTTTCAAACCCGGGGGCGACTGTTCCTGAGGTTCCGCAAGCTTCAGCAGCCGTGCCTGCGGAAACCCGCGCGACCGAGGACCTTCATCTGGTCAAGTCTCCAATTGTGGGCACGTTTTATGGTTCTCCGAGCCCCGGCTCGGAGCCGTTTGTGAAAGTGGGAGCGTTCGTGGAAACCGGCCAGACTCTGTGATCTTCGTAGAAAACGGACAGCCGGTCGAGTACGGGCAGCCCCTCTTCGGCATTCGTCCGACCCGGAAGAAGTAGCCGCGCACGGCGCTATGTTCCGTAAAATTCTAGTCGCGAATCGCGGGGAGATCGCCCTGCGGGTCATCTGCGCCTGCAAGGAACTGGGTATTTCCACCGTGGCGGTATATTCGGAGGCGGACCGCAATTCGCTCCACGTGCGCTTCGCCGATGAAGCCGTCTGCATCGGGCCGCCGCGCAGCAGTGAAAGCTACCTCAATATTCCGCAAGTGATTAGCGCCGCGGAGATCACGAATGTGGACGCGATTCATCCCGGTTACGGTTTTCTTTCCGAGAACGCCAATTTCGCCAAAGTGTGCGAGGCGTCGGAGATAACTTTCATCGGCCCGCGGCCGGAGATCATCGAGTTGATGGGAGAGAAGGACCGCGCGCGCCGCGAAGTGAAGACTGCAGGGTTGCCAACGATTCCGGGAAGCGATGGTGTTGTGGAGGGGGAAGAGCAGCTCGCCAAGGAAGCGGAGCGCATCGGCTACCCATTGATTCTGAAAGCCTCAGCAGGAGGCGGCGGGCGGGGTATGCGCGTGGTGCGCAAACAAGAAGAACTGCTAGGCGCGTACCAAACGGCCCGCAGCGAGGCGCAGCAGGCTTTCGGGACTCCCGATGTTTACATGGAAAAATTTCTCGAATTTCCCCGGCACATCGAGTTTCAGGTGC
>VBQB01000008.1 GCA_005887855.1 Verrucomicrobiota bacterium
AATCATGTGGGTAGTGGATGCGACCTTTACCCGCCCGCGAGTTGCGCGTATGGACGAGATGAGCCTGCCGCAAGCGGTGTGGATCGGCGCGGCGCAAATTCTCTCTGCAATCTTTCCCGGAACTTCCCGATCGATGTGCACAATCGCGGCCGGACAAGTTGTGGGCATGTCGCGCCCAGCCGCGCTCGAATTTTCATTTTTTTTATCGATGCCGACGATGCTGATGGCGACCGGGTATGATTTTGCGAAAGCCGTGATGCCGCATCATCACGACCTCACGAAAGCGAGTATCGCGCCGTTGGCTATGAGTGGCCATGAATGGATCGTGCTTGCCATCGGATTTGTGGTTTCATTTTTCGTGGCACTCGGAGTGGTCGCTTGGTTTATGAACTGGGTGCGCGCCCGGGGCTTTGTGCCATTTGCTCTTTACCGGATCGTGCTCGGTATCGGAATGTTGACACTGCTGGCGCACGGGATGATGTGATCGGTGGTGGATGGAAACGGACGTTATTCTTCCCGATCTACAGAGTGCCGTTCTTTGCGAAGATGTACGCTGTGAATTCAACGGGATGCAAACGCTCGTGGGCGTGCTCAACGTCATCCCCGCGCCCGCGCTCCCGATTAATTATATGCGGCTGTGCATCTGGGCCCGTTGGTGTAGTGGCGCGGGGAAGTTTCGGCAAAAGTCCCGGATCGTGGGAGTTGACGAACAGCAGGTCATCGCACAGGCCGAGGTTGAGTTCCTGCTGAAGGAGATGGAAGGACACGCGACCAATGTCCATTATTTCGGCGGCGTGCAGTTCCAACAATACGGATTGCATCACGTCGAGATTTATCTCGGAAACGAATTGCGGCTGCGATTTCCATTGCCAGTGATTCAAGTCACGCGGTCATGACTGGTTAAGCTCAGTCTTTTCGGTAATTAAGCGCTTGCCAATTGCGCCGAATTCATTTATCACGGCGCTTTTCATGCTGAAAAGATTTTCCACCGCATTTCTTTGCGGCTGTGCGGTCGCCGGTCAAATGCACGCGCAGGAAGTGGTCGTCCCTCGCGAAACGAAATCAAGCGATCCTGAGCGAGCAGCGACAACGCCCTCTGAAGAATCGAGTCCCGAGCCGGCCGCTACATCACCAGCTAAATCGCAGGTTCACGAAAAGAAATCGCGTTCCGCTACGCTCACGGTCGAGGAAATGCGCAAAGCGGGAGAGCTGGCTGCTGAGCGACTAAAAAACCAAGCTCGCGTCGAACAGACGAGCACGACGCGCGTGTCCAGTTCGCACACCGCCAAAGCGGAGGCAATCGCCGCGGAGTTAGTGAGAAAGCAAAATCAAGTCGAACGGAAGAGCGCGCCACGTGGGTCAAATCCGCAGACCACGAAATCGGAGGCGGTCGGGCCCGTTCGGCCAACCATGATAGAAGGCGGAAAGCCAGAGCCAACTGCTTCTCAGCCGGCAAAAACAGAAGTTCCTGGCAGGCAAACAACCGCGCCTCAGTCCTCGAGCCTGCCATTGCGGAAGCAGGAAGAAACCACGCCGGGACAAACCCGGGAACCGAATCCGATTTCTGCCTTATCGGTCAACCTGCCAACGGAAACCGCGTTTACCAAATTAGCGAATGGGTTTGATTTCCCGGTGGGGCCACCAGATGCTCAGGGATATTACAAGGCGCGCGGCTTCCGATCCCATGGACATCTGGGAGAAGATTGGGATGGGACGCGGGGTGGAGACAGCGATCTGGGGGATCCGATTTATAGCATTGGGGACGGTTTGGTGGTTTTCGCACGCGACTGTCATATGGGCTGGGGGAATGTGATTATCGTGCGCCATGCGTATCGGGAGAACGGCACAGTCAAAAATATCGACGTGCTCTACGGACATTTAGACAGTATCGTCGTGCGTCCCGGCCAGGCGGTCTCCCGCGGCCAGAAGATCGCGGCCATGGGCACGGCGCATGGCCTTTATGATGCCCACTTGCATTTGGAGATTCGCAAAAACATCGAAATCGGAATGAGTAGGGCGGCATTTGCGCGCGACTTCAGCAACTACTACGATCCCTCGCAATTTATTCTGGCGCATCGACATCTTCAAACGAGCCGGGGAAAATATCGCATTGCGATGAATACCTTTACTCATGACGCGCTCATCCATTGGGATACGGCGCGGGATTACTCGCATCATCGTGGTGGAACCAGCGAGTCGGCCGCGGCTCTGAAGAGAGCAGTCGCGTCGGAGCATTAGCTCCGGTTACAAGAGTTGAATCGTTAAAAGGTTAGGTTCTACAACCTCCCTTGCGCTGTCACTTTGGAATCTAGATTTGCCCGGCCAAAATCAGGATTAGTACGATCACTAAAACCAAGCCGAGCCCACCTGCTGGATAGTAACCCCAGCCGGAACTATACGGCCACGCTGGGAACGCTCCGATCAGTAAGAGAATGAGGATAATCAACAGAAGTGTTCGCATTCGGGAAGGCTATTCACGCCAACCGGGACGTGGCAATACTTTATTTCCTTCTCTGTAGTTTGTAGGGCGCGTGCCCCATACGCAGATCGTCGGACACCTATTTCGCCTATCGGCAGACAAGGAAGAATAGCTATAGCCAATTTAGTTTTCCGCCGCCGACGGCCGCTCCACACCGAAATCCGTTGCAGCTGATCGTCGCCAACATATTATTCATGCGCAGCCCGAGTGTGTCCTGCCGGATGCATCGGGAAAATTTTTTGCCCATTTTCAATTTCAATTTTGATGGCGAACACGATTCTAGTTGGGGCGCAATTGGGCGATGAAGGAAAGGGGAAAATCATCGACGTGCTCACAGCCAAGGCTGACATTGTCGTCCGCAGTCAGGGCGGTAACAATGCCGGACATACGGTCATCCATCGCGGAGCGAAATACATTTTACATCTCATTCCGTCCGGCATCCTTCGGAGCAGAAAAATTTGCGTGATTGGTAATGGCGTGGTTGTCGATCCCGTGGCGCTCGTCGCGGAAATCGACGGTCTGCGAAAATTGGGAATCACCATCGGCAAAAACTTGCTCATCAGCGATTGCGCCCATCTGGTTTTGCCTTATCACCGGGCGCTCGACGAGCAGCGTGAACTGAGTCAGGGCCGGGCCAAAATTGGAACGACAAAACGCGGAATCGGCCCGGCCTACGGAGACAAGGCCGCACGCACTGGGCTGCGGATCTCGGATCTGATGCAGCCGGCTCTTTTCTCAAAAAAACTGCGAGCCAAGGTGCTCGAGAACAATAGAATTCTCGAGGCGCTCGGCGCTAAGCCGATCAGTTTTCGTGAAGTGAATGAAGGCTATCTCGCTGCGGGAGGAAAGCTGCGACCGTTTGTCGGGAACACGGTGGTTTATCTCCATCGCGCCCTTGAACGCGGCAAAGAAATTCTCTTTGAAGGGGCGCAAGGAACGTTTCTAGATATCGATCACGGCACCTATCCTTATGTCACTTCTTCAAATACGACCGCAGGTGGCGCGTGTACAGGCACCGGCGTGCCGCCACATCGAATGGACCGGGTGGTGGGAGTTATGAAAGCCTATACGACGCGCGTAGGCGAGGGGGCATTGCCGACCGAAGATCGACAATTAACCGAGGCGCTTCACAACTTGGGACGCGAATTCGGAGCAACAACTGGTCGCAAGCGCCGCTGCGGCTGGTTCGATGCGGTGGCAACCCGTTACGCGGCGATGATCAATGGGATCGACGAGCTCGCCATTACGAATCTCGACGGGTTGGACCATGTCGATCAAATTCGCATCTGCGTTGCTTATCGGCTGAATGGGAAACGTTTGGATGTCCCACCGTGTGATGCCACGCAGCTAGCTAACTGCGAACCGATCTACGAAGAGGTGCGCGGCTGGAATACATCTACGCATTCAGCGCGCAAAATTTCGCAACTCCCGTCGCAGGCAAGGATTTACGTCAAATATATTTCAAAGTTAACGGGAGCAAAATTGTCTATAATTAGTGTCGGCCCGGCGCGTGGTGAAACGATTGTTCTTTAGCCATGGCCCTCAGCGTAAAGTCCGTTCCGCGTCACATTGCCATCATCATGGATGGCAATGGCCGTTGGGCCAAAGCGCGCGGCCTGCCGCGCATCAAAGGTCACGAAGCAGGTGCTCAAGCTGTTCGTGAATGCGTCGAGGGTTGCGGCGAATTGAAGGTCGAATATCTCACACTTTACGCTTTCTCGGCGGAGAATTGGCAGCGCCCCAAAGGCGAAGTTCTCTCGTTGATGCGTTTGCTCGATAGATTCTTGAAGGAGAAAACGCCCGAACTGATCGAGAAAAATGTTCGTCTTCAGGCGATTGGTCGTTTGACTGATCTTCCGGAAAGTTCGCAGGCACAACTTCACAAAACGATCGAACAAACTGCCAGTAATAACGGGCTCACCCTCATCTTGGCGCTGAGTTATGGCGGACGACTCGAGATTATCGATGGCATTAAAAGCCTGCTTCGCGCGATCGAGCTCGGTCACATCGACAGAGCGATGATCGATGTCGAGATGTTCAGCAAACATCTTTACACTCGGTATTATCCCGACCCCGACTTGCTCATCCGCACCTCGGGTGAAATGCGCTTGTCGAATTTTCTTCTCTGGCAACTTTCTTACACGGAAATGTATGTCACGCAAAAACTGTGGCCGGATTTTACAAAGAAAGACCTTCTTGCCGCAGTGGAAGAATTTGGCCGCCGGCAACGCCGCTATGGTTCGGTCCTTTAGCCGTAAAGGGATCCGAGGCCTCCGCGTTTAAATAAAAGCTTCCGCTACGGAATCAGCGAGCGACTTGCCGGCTCGAGTCAACACGAAGTTGCCATTCAATTGTCGAAGCAAACCGAGACTGACAAACTCTGCGGTTGCCTGTGGCCGATCACTGAGCAAAGCGGCTGACGCGCCTTCGCGTGTTCGCAATAAAAGCGCGATTCTTTCCGTCTGTTTCATTTCGCTCGTCAGATTTTCTGTCGATCCAATTGGCGATTGACCCGAAAGAACGCGATCCCCATATCCCCGATAATCGGCAAGATTTTGCCACCGTAGCATTTCGACGGTGGAAAAAGCGCTCGGACCAATACCGAGATAATCTTCGCCCGACCAATAGGCGCGATTGTGAACTGACGAAAAACCGGGACACGCATAGTTTGAGATTTCATACTGTTCGTAGCCGGCGTTCTCCAGGATCGACATCGTCATCTCGAAAAAATCTGTATCGGCGTCGGGATCCGCTTTGAGTTCCCCACGTGCCTGACGCAGGAAAAATTCCGTGTCCTCCTCATAAGTTAGGCAATAGGCGGAGATGTGATCAGGCTGCAGCGCGATTGTTTTTTGCAGCGTCTTTTTCCACTGCTCATCCGTTTGGCCGGGCAAACCGAACATAAGATCGACATTGATATTTGAGAATCCGGCATCGCGCAGAATGTAAAATGATCTCTGCGCCTGTTCCGTGTTATGTTCCCGTCCCAAAACTTTCAACAATTTGTCGTCCCAAGACTGAACACCCAGACTGATTCGATTTATGCCGAGTTTGCGCAAAAGCGCTGCCTTGCTTGCGGAAACGCTTCCTGGATTTGCTTCAATTGTCCATTCTTCCAATTCCGACAGGTCGAGCCGCTGGCGAAAACCTCCGAGCAGGAACTCCAATTGTGAGGTCGTCAGAGCGGTTGGCGTGCCGCCACCGAAATAAATTGTCTTCGGAGATATAGCGAAGCCGGAGCGTTGTTGGTCAACTTCGTGCAAGATAGCCTGGCAAAATCGCTGCGTTTGCGAACGATCGAGCAGATCCTTGTAAAATGCACAGTAGGGACAGATGCGCGCACAGAACGGGACATGAATGTAGAGATGTCGAATCATGACTGTAGCGGCAGGCGTGTCGCCTGCGGTGCTTGGAAAAGCAGCCGGCACGGCTGCTCCTACAGTCGGGGAGTTGTGATTCGCGCTATTGCTCATAAAATCCGTTGCCACTGCCGAAGCACCGTGTTGATGCGAAACGTAGCTCTTGTTCTTTTCTGCGCCATTTCTTCCGGACTTGCGCAAGGGCCGCAGCCTGCCCCCACACCGTCGGTCGTCTATTCTGCGCACGATCCCAATTCGATCAAAGATTACAAGACGAATTCGCGCGTCGTGCATGAGATGGTCAATCGACTTGTCCTCGCCGCGACCGGACAGACCGACGTGGCGAAGGCATGGGCATCGCTGGTTTCTCCCAGCGACAGGATTGGAATCAAAATTTCTGCAGCAGGCGGCGAGCTTTTCACGACACATCATGATGTCGTGAACGCGATTGTCGATGGCCTCGCCGCGGCAGGACATCCGCGCGGCAGCATTATCGTTTGGGATCGTTCTCTTGGTGGAATCAAAGACGCCGGGTATCGACCGGGGATCGACGATTATCAGTTGAAAGCAGTGCCGCCACGTGACGGATATGATCCTCAAGCGATTCTCTCTGCCCCTTTAATTGGAAAGTTGGTTTGGGACGATCTCGATTACCGCAGCGACAAAGGGAAAATGCTGATGCTTTCCGATACAGAGAACACCAGCAACGTGAGTCATTTCTCCAAGATCATTTCGACTGAAGTGACCAAGATCATCAATGTTCCGGTAATGAGCAGCAGTGAAATGAACGGCATTGCCGGTTGCCTTTACAATGTGACAATCCCAAACATCGACAACTGGCGTCGCTTCGCCCAAGGCTCTCGCTTTGGCGCGGAGAGTCTCGCGGAAATTTATAGCAATCCGCTCATCGCAAAGAAAGTGGTTCTAAATTTGATGGACGGCCTCGTTGCGCAATATGCCGGCGGTCCGCAGTCGCAACCGAATTATGCGGTGCATCACGCCACGCTCTACGCCAGTAAGGATCCAGTGGCTTTGGACGCCGTCGCCTTGAAGCGTCTCGAGCAATGGCGCGCTCAGGCGAGTTTACCTGCCATCGGTCACGCGGCGGCTTATATCGACTTCGCCGGCGCCCTCGGCCTGGGTAACTCGGCGTCGAATCGGATCGAGATTAAGAATGTCGGAAGATGAAAATCCGGCCGAATCAAAAGGCCGCGAGCGTGCGTTCCAACGCCTCTTCTCGAAGAAGGCTTTGCGGAACAGTTCTTCGCTCCGTTTCACGATCGTTCTATCTTTCCATCCGATTTCTGCCAACGCCCTTACGTGAGCCGGTGGCGCTGGCGTATTTGCTTGCGCGGACAACAGACACGGTCGCCGATACCGCACGAATTTCTGGAGTCCTACGAATCGAGACTCTTCAAACGCTATCGAACGCAATCCAAGGCAAAGTTTCGCGGAATGTAATTGTCGATCTTGTCGCGTCGTTTGCGCCTTTGCAGAGGGACGCGGCTGAGCGAGCGCTGCTCGAATCGTTGCCAGATTGTTTGGAATGGCTCGAGCAGTCGAAGATCGCCGACCGCGATGACGTTCGCGCCGTTCTCAGCAAAATCACGCAGGGCCAGATGCTCGATCTACATCGCTTCGATAACCCAGAGGAAATTCGCACGCTCCGCACCGGGGCTGATCTGGATGAATACACATATCTTGTAGCAGGTTGTGTCGGCAAATTCTGGACGCAGCTCTGCTTTCGTCACCGAGCAGGCAGATGTTATTTCCCCGAAGAGGAATTGACTTCCGCTCGTATGACTGCGACGCAGATTCTCTCAGAACCGGAGCGGTTCCAACCGATCTATCGGAGCTGGGTCGAGAAGGCTAAGCGGGGGCTCGACTGCGGGATGCAATACTCACGTGCGATCCAAAATCGACGTGTCCGCGCTGCGACGGTTTTGCCGGCATTGATTGGAGCACGCACGCTTGCCCTCTTGCGCGAGGCAGGCATGACTATGTTGAATCGCAGGGTCAAAGTCTCGCGCCGCGAGGTGCGTGGAATTATCGCTTCGCTTGCCATCACGCTGGCGTCGCAGTCGCGGATTGATGCGATTTTCGGTCGCGCGAAGCTTTTGCGATCGTCTCTGATTGCCGAAGATTAAAATATGGCGGTTGCAGGCCGCTGCTGCGGCTTACAAAAAATAATTCCGCTGGCGCTCTGTGATCGGTCGTTCGAGTCGCTCGAGCACTTGCAACATGTCTTCCCAGACTTTTCTTTTTTCCGAAGGCGATTGATTTCGAAGCAAGTAAGCCGGGTGATAAGTAATCATTAATGGCGTCCCGTTGTAGGAATGCCATCTGCCACGCAACTCTCGCATCGTCGCTCGCGTGCCGAGCAAACCTTCGACAGCAACCGCGCCGAGCGCGACCAGAACCTTAGGCTGGATAATATCGATCTGTTCGACGAGATACGGCCGGCACGTCTGCATTTCGAGCGGCGTCGGTGGCCGATTGCCGAACGACCCGGGCGACGTATCGGGCCGGCATTTTAGAATATTGGCAATGTAAACTTGCTCGCGAGAAAAGCCCATTGTCTCGATAATTTTTGTGAGCAGCTGTCCAGCCCGCCCAACAAATGGTTCGCCTCGTTTGTCCTCGTCGGCGCCGGGTGCTTCGCCGATGAACATCAACTCCGCGTCGGGATTTCCTACACCAAAAACTGTTTGGGTCCGTGAGCTAGCGAGATGCCGGCATTTTGTACAGACGCGTACGCGCTCGCGAATCGGCGCCAGCAGGTCCGCTTTGTTCGGCGCAACAGATTGCAATTGCGCGAGTGAGATTCTTGACGCACGCGGCAGGTGGTCGCTCGTCTCGCGAATCTTCCGTAGCGCTGCGACGACAAGATCGAGGGCCGGCTCCTTCATTCAAGCGATCATCCAGAGTTTTGCATGCGGCTGCAAATTCTTTGATGATGCAGCATGAGCACGGAGCTGAGCGATTACGATTATGATCTGCCGCGGGAATTGATTGCTCAGCGCCCGCCAGAACGCCGCGAAGACTCGCGAATGATGGTGCTGCGCCGCGACGAGCAGGCGATCGAACACCGACAATTCGCTGAATTAAAATCGCTGCTTAGCTTGGGGGATCTCCTCGTTTTGAACGATACACGCGTCCTGCCGGCACGAGGATTTTCCAATGATGGAAGGACTGAGTTTCTATTTACCCAACGTCTTGGTTCAAAGCGCTGGAAATCTTTGGTTAGGCCCGGCCGAAAAATGCGCGTTGGCGCGACGGCAGAAATCGGCAAGGCAATTTTGCGGGTCGAAGAAATCCTGCCGGATGGCGAACGCGTAGTGGAGCTGAATAACGATGTCGATCTTTATGCTGATGGTTTAATTCCGCTGCCGCCCTACATTGGGCGCGAAAGCGATGAGGAGGATAAGGCGCGTTACCAAACGGTTTTTGCCCAGTCGCCTGGCGCATTGGCCGCGCCGACTGCTGGTCTTCACTTTACCCAGCAAATTTTGAGCGAGATTCCGCACACCTTTGTTACGCTGGATGTGGGGATCGGAACCTTTCTCCCGGTGCGATCGGAAAACCTGGCCGAGCATCGCATGCATGCGGAACGCTTTTCTATTTCGGCAGAAGCCGCAAACAAGATCAACAATGCCCGGCGAATCGCGGCTGTTGGAACAACAACCGTTCGAACACTAGAGGCGGCAAAGAATGTGTCCGGCAAAATTCTCCCGCAAGAAGCGTTGACGAACATTTTCATTTATCCGCCATATCAATTCCGGGCCGTTGATCTCCTGCTTACGAATTTCCATTTGCCGCGCTCGACCTTGCTCATCCTCGTGAGCGCACTTGCGGGACGCGAGTTTTTGCTTCGTGCCTACCAAGAAGCCATTCGGGAACGTTACCGTTTCTACAGCTACGGCGATTGCATGCTGATTCTGTAATTACAAACCACGAATGGACACAAATTGACTCGGATTTGCGCAGGGTCGATTGAACCTCAATTAGAATTCCTACTCGGGTCTATTCGTGGTTAATGCAGATTGTGTTATTCTTCGCGCCAAATGGGCGACCGCGATCAACCCAAAGGTGAGCTGGTCATCCAAACAATTGCGATGCCTAAGGACACCAATCCCAACGGCGACATTTTCGGCGGATGGCTAACCTCGCAAATGGATTTGGGGAGCAGCATTCTCGCCGCAAAAGTGGCGCAAGCGCGGGTTGTCACTGTGGCGATGGAAGGAATGTCATTTCTAGAACCCGTTCGGGTGGGGGATACCGTCGCATGTTACGCCTGGGTTGAGCGGATTGGCCGTACTTCGATGGTGATCCCTGTAGAAGTTTGGGTGCGCCGTTACATGCATGGGAAGCAGATCCGTGTGACGCACGGCGTTTTTACCCACGTCGCTGTGGATGATTCCGGAAAACCGATTCCGGTAAAACGCGAGACTGCTTGAGGATTGGCAATCGCGACGCGTCATTAAAAAAATGACGAATGACAAATGTCGAAGCTCAAGGGAAAAATCGAAGCCCGAATGACGAAACATCTATCGATTCCGCGCCTGGATTTATGGCTTCGTTATTTTTTCGTCATTCGTCATTCGCGTTTCGTCATTTTACACACGCCCGTTAACCCGCATTGATGACACAGTTCGCTTATCTCTTTGAGCGCAGCAAGGCGTGAGGTCGCCTGTTTTCGCCATCCGCAAGCGCAAGGACGAGCCACTGCAAGACTGGGACGAGCACATCGTTCAACGAGGGCATTATCTGCCTGAGGAGAAAGAATTGTTGGATGACGTCCACCGAGCTTCGAAGAAAGGAAAGCTAAAAGGAGAAGTCATCGCCGCGCTGGATGAATGGGGGAGGCGTCCCGATTTCCTTCGTCTCCATCAGGCTGTTTATGTCGGACTACGCCTGCAAGAAATGGAGATTGGTCATGTTCACGCGCACTTCGCGGGAATGGCAGCGCGGACCGCTTTTTGGATCCAGAGATTCTTTCCAATCAGTTTCAGCTTTACCGCACACGCCAACGACATTTTCGCGCCGCGGAATTTCGAGATCGGTCTGGACAAGCTTGTTAATGCGGCGCGCATGGTTATCACTGAGACCGATTACTCGAAGAAATTTCTGCAAGAACGTTTTCCAGATCGCGCTGATCGAATCCATCGCATCTACAACGGCTTGAATCTCGCAAAATTCAGACGCGCCGATTTTTCAACCGCTCCTCCAATCATCGTTGCAGTCGGACGTTTAATAGACAAAAAGGGGGTCGCCGATTTGATTCGCGCCTGTCGATTGCTGATGGAGCGCGGAAAATCATTCCATTGCATGGTCATCGGCGAAGGCCCGCTCGAGGAGAAATTGCGCTGGCAAATTGAAGAAATGAATCTGCGAAACTACGTGGAGCTACCTGGCCCGAAGCCGCAGCATGAAGTCAGAAAGCATTTGGCGGCAGGAATGGTCTTTGTTCTGCCGAGCGTGATTGATCCCGCCGGCGGGATGGACAATCTCCCAACCGTTATCATGGAAGCGATGGCAACAGGCTTACCGGTCGTTTCGACTTCAATCGGGGGAATTCCGGAAATGGTGATCGACAACGAAACAGGATTCCTCGTGTCTGCAGGCGATGCTGTCGCGCTGGCGGACGCGATTGAAAAGATGATTAACGACCGTTCGCTAGCGCAAAAGCTCGGTCAGGCCGGATACGAGCGTGCTCAAAGGCTTTTCTCGATCGAGAAGAATGTGCGCGAGTTGTGCGAACTTCTTCGTAGCGGCGCTCTCTGAGCGTCGCATTTGCAAACGAACAGAGATGTGGGTATTAAGTGCGACGGTCATAGACCGCCGCTACAGTAAGTCCCGAACGCAATTGACCGCGCGCAGGTAAACACGGTGCGGCCCACCGCGCATCAACTCTTCGCTCATCAAGCTCACCGGATCGTTTTTCCCCGCCGGCATCGATTGCGGCATACGTTTCTCACCCGGCTTGCCGCGGGAAACTTCCAGGAGATCCTCGCACTTCGCATGAGCGATAAGAAACTTGCCGTCGCGTGAGTTTAGGGTGACTTGGCTGATCGGTTCGCCGGCAGTCTCCCGCAGTTCGACGTCGATCGTTCGATCGGAGGGACTGATGAATTGCAACTTGTATT